>JBOFJM010000380.1:0-5106 GCA_051656825.1 Kluyvera sp. | reverse complement strand
ATTGTCTTTTTCATCCCTCTAATCACTTGTTTGTGTTGAGTTTCCTGGGCTGCATTATTGACCATTCATGAAATTCAAACCAGACAAAAACGCCCGGCGACAGGATTGTCCATAAAAATAGCGTGATCAATAAAGGGGTCTGCGCCGGAACCGCCGAAATATCCGTCACTGCCAGTAAAACCTTAAAGCCAAAATAAATTTTACGAAACCGCCGTTATCTACCGATAAGGTACTTATAACTACGCCCTTTATTCATAACAGGAAAATGCCGTGTCTACTTACGACAAAATACTTCGCCTGACGGATTCATGGAGGAAAAAATGAAGACCAGAATTAAAATTACCCTGCTAATTTCACACCTGGTACTTTTCGGAGCGGGTACTGGCCTGGGGATTTATCTGTTGCCAATACTGACGGCTCAGGAGAATGCTTCGCTGAGCGAAATTAACGATGTGCAGAAGCAGGCAAAATATAAGGGCGCGTTTACCCGGAATCAGAAAGGCAGCGATGTTTTTCACTGGGCAGAGGGCGAGATTTACGTTACCGATAATGAAATCGCGTTCAAAGGTGAAGTGGCTCCGGGGCCGGATTATAAAATCTATCTAACGAAAAAACAGGCGACAGATAAGCGTTCTTTTCTGGAAATTAAAAAAGAGGCCGTACTAATTGGGGAACTCAAAAACTTTGGTAATTTCAGAAAAAGTATTCCTGACAATGTTAACGTCAATGAATTTACCACCGTTCAGATATGGTGTGAGCGTTTTTCCAAATTTATTGGTTCGGCTGAATATCGGCATGAGGCCGGACAATAATCATCTGTAGTTCTATTTTACGAGTCATCACCACAAGGAAACTGAAATATGTTAAAGAAAACCATTATAACCAGCGCTGTTGTGTCTGCCCTGTTACTATCATCCTCCGGTATTGCAGCGACCTCTGCCGGCGATAAATCCGGCGCGCAAATGCCGACAGCCAGCCAGCACGTCATGTCGTCAGATTCTTACGGCGAAATTATCGGACAATTCAACAGCCCTGACGGAACGGTCATGGGTGCAACGCTGCCAGGCAAAAGCGTTTCATTCAGCATTCCGTCGAAAAAAATCACGGACAATATCTGCATTTTGCCTTCATGCATGCCGCCTCTGCGTCAGAAGGCTGGTTCTTCGCACCAGCGTCAGAACAGGGGATTAAACTCACCGGCCTGATGACTGAGAACGGGAAACCTGTAGACATAACGGAACAGATTGCTCTTTTCCGGGCTCCTGCGGCAGACCAGCTTGAGAAAGTTACGGCAGATAGTGGAAAACTCAAGTCCGGGGTTGCATCGAAGTTTATGACGGCAAAACTGACCCGTCATAATGGTATGTTTGTTATCAGCATCAAAAATATTTCTGAAGGAGACTATGAAACACCATTTTCCTCCGGTGTATGGGGCGTGACGGGAACCGCAGTCAGAAGTTTCGACCATGAACCTTCTTCAGCATTGTCAAAACTGGCCACCACAGGGCACAGAGACGAATTGTACAAACTTGCTCAGAAAAAAATGCCATAAAAAAATAGGCAGCATCAGCGGAACAGCGCCAGGTCAGGGAGCGCTGGAGAGGTAATTTGCCATTTACGTTATCACCAGCCTCAATAATAACAACCCTGACTTTGGTAACGCTGATATCTACGAATAATTAAAACGCTTTTATGCAGTGAACGTTATCCCCTTCCCCTCAAGGATGGGGGATAACATTGAGGCTTGGTCATTTCAGTCATTAATGCATTAATCACCAATACCCGATGATATCCCATCCTACATAAAAAAAGCGGCTTAACCCCTTTGCGCTGAAAGAGATTAAACCGCTTATCGGAATCAGTAATTAGGGGTTACTTCAGCCCTTCCTGATTCTCTTTTTTCGCCTCTACCCGCTCAACTTCACGATACCAGCGCGGATGGTGCTTTGCCGCCCAGCGACGGCTCACCTTGCCTTCAATCATCCCTTTAATCGAGCCTTTCACCCAAAATGCCATATACATATGGATAAGGATCGCGTGGATCAGAATGATGGCCGAAGTCGCGTGGATCAGCAGACTATAACGCACCACCTGCATCGGGAAGTATTGAGCGAAATAAGGCCGCCAGATAATAACTCCGCTCACCAGCAGCACGAAAATCATGCTCATGATGGTCCAGAACATCATCTTCTGTCCGGCGTTATATTTCCCTACCCGCGCCACTTTATGCTCGTTGCCTTTCAGGACTTCAACAATCCCCAGCACCCACGGAATATCTTGCTTATCCGGGATGTTATGGTGCACAAAGCGCACGAACATAAACATCAGCACCACGAAAATCAGCACACCGAAAAAAGGATGCAGAATACGCCCCATTTGCGGTGTCCCGAAGGTTTCGGTCAGCCATTGCAGCGTCGGGAAGAAGAACGAAATCCCCGATACCGCCACCAGGAAGAAGCAGATAGCCACCGTCCAGTGACAGGCGCGATCGATAAACTTAGTGCGCACAATCATTTTCGACTTACTCATGGCTATCCTCCTCTTCGTCATCATCCACTTCTTTGTTCGGGCCTACACCAATATAGTGATAAATAAGCCCAGCAAAGGTGGCGATAAAGCCAGCGGCAGACAGTGGTTTCAGCGCCCCTTTCCACAGATTGATACTGGTATCAATCGCCGGATCTTTCGGCAGCTTATGATATAGCTCCGGTTGATCCGCATGGTGCAGCACATACATCACGTGCGTACCGCCCACGCCTTCTGGGTTATAGATACCGGCATGTGGATAACCGCGCTGCTTCAGTTTATCGACGCGTTCCTGCGCCACATCCAGCATCTCTTTCTTGGTGCCGAAATGAATCGCGCCGGTTGGGCAGGTTTTCACACACGCCGGTTCCTGGCCTACGCTCACACGGTCAACGCACAGGGTGCATTTATAAACCCGGTTATCCTCTTTATTGAGGCGCGGGATATTAAACGGACACCCGGCAATGCAATAGCCGCAGCCGATGCAGTTTTCCTGCTGGAAATCGACAATCCCGTTGGCGTACTGAATAATCGCCCCGGCAGACGCGCACGCCTTCAGGCAACCCGGATCCTCACAGTGCATACAGCCATCTTTACGAATCAGCCATTCCAGCTTGCCGTTCTGCTCGGTTTCGCTAAAACGCATCACCGTCCAGGACTTGGCGCTCAAATCGGCTGGGTTATCGTAAACCCCGACGCAATGCCCAACCTCGTCACGGATATCATTCCATTCGGAGCAAGCCACCTGGCAGGCTTTACAGCCCACGCAGGAGGAGACATCAATCAGCTTGGCAACTTCTTCCTTGTAATCCCGCGCACGTGGCGCGGGAGTCATGGAGTTTGTCGCAGAGCGTTTAATAATGTCTTGTGTTTCCATCGCCATTTAAACGCTCCTTACGCTTTCTCGATGTTAACCAGAAACGCCTTATACTCTGGCGTTTGCGAGTTGGAATCGCCGACGTTAGGCGTCAGGGTATTCGCGATGTAGCCTTTACGCGCCACACCTTCATAGCCCCAGTGCAGCGGAATACCGATGGTTTCCACCTGCTGCCCGTTAACGTTGAGCGTTTGCAGACGACGAGTAACGACCGCCACCGCGCGAATAAAGCCACGCTTACTGCTCACCGTGACACGGTCACCATTGGCAATCCCTTTCGCTTTCGCCAGCCCTTCGCTGATTTCAACAAACTGTTCCGGCTGCGCAATCGCATTCAGACGCGCGTGCTTGGTCCAGGTATGGAAATGCTCGGTCAGACGATACGTCGTCCCCACATACGGGAACTTGTCTTTCTTACCGAGGCGAATGGCATCTTCTTCATACAGACGCACAACCGGGCTGGAAATCACGTTCGGATGCAGCGGGTTCGTCCCCAGCGGCGTTTCCATTGGCTCGTAGTGTTCCGGGAACGGCCCTTCTGCCAGTTTATCCAGCGCGAACAGACGCCCCAGCCCTTCAGGCTGCATGATAAACGGCCCGGTGGCGCTACCCGGCGCGGCGGTATTAAAGTCAGGGATATCGTTCCCCGCCCATTTACTGCCGTTCCACTGGATAAGCATCCGTTTCGGATCCCACGGTTTGCCGTTGATATCCGCCGAGGCGCGGTTATACAGCACGCGACGGTTCAGTGGCCATGCCCACGACCAACCCAGCGTATTGCCCAATCCAGAAGGATCGGCGTTATCGCGGTTCGCCATCTGGTTACCCTGCTCTGTCCAGCTACCGGCGTAAATCCAGCAAGACGAGGCCGTCGTACCGTCATCACGCAGTAGCGCAAAGCTATTGAGCAGTTGGCCTTTTTTCGCTACCAGTACCCCATTGGCGTCATAAATATCGGCAAGCGCATAACCGTTATTCTCTTTCGCCACCTCTTCGGACTCTGGGTGATCCGGCTGCTTGTAGTTCCAGCTCATTTTCAGCAGTGGCTCAGCGCCTTTACCGCCTTCATTGCGATACATTTCGCGCAGACGATGGTAAATACCGGCCAGAATCTCGCCGTCGTTACGAGCTTCGCCCGGTGCATCCTGGCCTTTCCAGTGCCACTGCAACCAGCGACCAGAGTTGGCAATAGAGCCATCTTCTTCGGCAAAGCAGGTTGACGGCAGACGGAAAACTTCAGTCTGGATTGTGGACGGGTCAACATCGTTAGACTCGCCGTGGTTTTGCCAGAAGGTTGACGTCTCCGTTACCAGCGGGTCAATCACCACCATGTACTTCAGCTTACTTAAGCTGCGCACCACTTTGTTTTTGTCCGGGAACGACGCCACAGGGTTAAAGCCCTGGCAGATATAACCGGTCACTTTTCCGTTATCCATCATATTGAAATACTTGATAACGTCGTAAGCCTGGTCCCATTTCGGCAGCCAGTTAAAGCCCCAGTCATTCTCTTTTTGCGCCGCGTCGCCATAGAACGATTTCATCAGGCTAACGTAGAACTTCGGATAGTTACTCCAGTAGTTCACCTGCTCTGCCAGCGTCGCTTTTGGCGTATTCGCGCTGAGATAACTTTGCAAATCCGTCTGTTTATCTGACGGCAGCGTCAGATAACCCGGCAGGCTGGTAGACAACAGGCCTAAGTCGGT
>JBOFJM010000379.1:0-2749 GCA_051656825.1 Kluyvera sp. | reverse complement strand
GGCAGGGCAATCGCGTAGGGCGAAATCACCAGCGTGCTGTTTTTCGGCGCACCTTCTTTCTGGAAGGTCTGTACCGCCAGGTATTTCACATTGAGCGGCAGCAGCGTTAGCTCGCGTAGCTGTTGCTCAATTTCTTGTTCCAGCGCCGGGTTATCACCGGTTAACAGCAGCACTTGTTTTTCATGTAACTCACTTTCCTGCATTAATCCCGCGCCAAAAATCACCGCAATCAACGCGGTTTCATCATCGCTAAAGCGCAGCATATAGCGGGTTTCAAAATCGATTAGCGCTGCGCGTGTCGTGCGGATCAGGCGCGGGTAGAGATGGTGGATCTCCTCGGGCAGATGATGGTCGATACCAATATCAAAAATGCAGCGGTTCAGGGCTTGTGTGATATGAACATAGAGCTGGTCGCACAGCCCGCGTTCGTCGGTAAACCGGCAACCGGCAATCTGTTGAAAGTGATTCACTAAGCGGGCGATGTCGTGGTGTCGCTGGTGGTCTTGCGCGTCGTTGTCGCCGTGCGGATCGGGAACTTTCAGCAGCATAAACAGCATGCGCTAAAAACGACTGTTCGTTATGGTGTGGGATTCGCTGCACCTGTCGTTGCCAGTGACGCACGATATCTGCCGCCATCTGGTACTCCATCGTTGAGCGCGTCCACAGGTTTTGCAAGGTGCTGAACTGCGGGCTATCCCCTTGATGATGCTGTAATAAACAGTATTGCAGATACAGGCGTAAAAATTGCCCATCGCGGCTGGCGAACTCGCGCTTCAGGCTGCGGGCGCAACGGTTAACCAGCGCCTGGAGGTTGGTTTCATCGTATAAGGTGCGGGCAATTTTCAGTTGTTTCAGGTGCGTTTTAAGTACCGGCGTAAAATGTTCGTTCACGAAATGGGGGCACAGACGCAATGCGCGGCGTAGCCAGTGGAGTAAACACAGGCGCAGGTCAAGTGTAGTGCCTTCAATCCGATAGCTACCATCCGCCAAAGTGGCGATAGCCAGGCGATGGTAACGCTCGATCTCCTCTCCGGCGTCAATCAGATCTTGCCGGGCCGTGGCAACATCGACATTATTCACTTTGCCAATGTATTCCGGCGTGATGGAATGCCCAGGGAGATACAGCATCAGCAGCGCCTGGCAGCGGCGCTGTGGACTGGAAAGCACAGATGGCGGTTCAAGTACGGTCATCATCTGTTGTGTTCCAGCAGCAGTAATAACGATAAGCGTAGCCAAAAGATAACGGCAGCCAATGAGCTTTCGCTAAGGAATGCTGGCGGCGGTCACAGAATTTTTCACTGAGGAACGGATGAAGAGAGTGAAACAATGCGCAGTTATGGTGTTCCTTGCGGTTTTATCATTAACCGCCCAAGCGCACCCGCACAGTTTTATCACCCTGACCACCCAACTGATAGCAACCAACGGTCAGTTGCAGGGCATGAAAATGCGCTGGGTGATGGATGAACTCACCTCTGCCGATTTGCTGTATGACGCCGGAAACGCCAAACCGGGCGACGAAGTATGGAAAAAGTTGGCGGCGGAAGTGATGGCGAATGTGCTGGGGCAGCACTATTTCACCGAATTCTGGCATGACGGTAAAAAGGTGAAGTTTGCTAACCGCCCAACGGACTACGGCCTGGCGCGCGAGGGGCATCAGGCGGTGCTGACCTTCACGCTTGCGTTAGCTACTCCGCAGCCGCTGGCGGGGCAGACGTACACCTTCTCAACCTTTGACCCGACTTACTACGTTGATATGAGCTATGAAAATGACGCTGATGTGGCGTTTGCGCCAGGCGTTAAAGACCAGTGCAAAATCAGTGTGCATACGCCAAAACCCAACGAAGATATGCTCTCTTACGCGCAGTCGCTCGATAAAGAAGATGCGCCAGAAGAGGATATGGAATTAGGCAAACAGTTTGCCCAAAAGGTGACCGTACAATGTCCATGACCGCTTACCTAAAACGCCCGCCGCGCCGTTGGTTGGCGATGTGGCCGTTGGCGATTTTTTTGCTGCTGAGCGTGCTTGGTGCGCTGTGGTTATGGCAAGCCTGGCCGCAGGTGATGGTGAAAAGCATTATCTGGCAGCGTGAAGTGAACCAGCAAATGAGTGGGTTATTAAAAGCGGTGGCGGCAAATCCTGCTCAGGCCGGTGGTTCACTACTGCTGTTTAGCTTTAGCTATGGGGTGCTCCACGCGCTGGGGCCAGGGCATGGCAAAGTGGTGATCACCACCTGGCTTGCGACCCATCCCTCAAAACTGCGTTCGAGCATTGGCCTGACGCTGGCGTCTTCTTTATTACAGGGGCTGGTGGCGATTGCGTTAGTGGTGGTGGTGTTAACGCTACTGAAACTACCGGCGCGGCAGCTCCACCTTAGCGGCTTCTGGCTGGAGAAAGCGAGCTACGCGCTGGTGGGCGTATTGGGGCTGATGCTGTGCTGGCGGGCGCTCAAGAAACTTCGCCGCTTACTGCGTAAACCCACATTCAGCGGTTTTAAGCCCATCCATGTGCACGATGAGCATTGTGGCTGCGGGCATCAACATCTGCCAGACCCTTCACAGGTACACAGTGGCGATGACTGGCGCGCCCGAGTGATGGTGGTGCTATCGATGGGGATGCGCCCCTGTTCCGGTGCGATTATGGTGCTGTTATTCAGCAAAGTTATCGGTGTTTTTGCCTGGGGAATGGCCTCGGCGCTGGCGATGGCGGCGGGAACGTCGCTCACGATAAGTTCTCTGGCGCTGTTAGTTC
>JBOFJM010000378.1:0-1910 GCA_051656825.1 Kluyvera sp. | reverse complement strand
GACCGCCGCCGTGCATCTGTGCTTCGATACGGATACGCGGTTTACGACGAACGTACAGTGCGCCGATCCCTTTCGGGCCATAAATTTTGTGACCGGAGAAGGACATCAGGTCAACTTTCAGCTGGCTCAGGTCGATAGGCAGCTTGCCCACGCTCTGGGTCGCATCAACGTGATAGATGATGCCGCGCGCACGGCACATTTCGCCGATAGTCGCGATATCCTGCACCACGCCGATTTCGTTGTTCACGTGCATGATGGAAACCAGGATGGTGTCGTCACGCATCGCAGCTTCGAGTTCTTTCAGGTCAATAATGCCGTTACGCTGCGGGGCGAGATAGGTAATCTCAAAACCTTCGCGCTCTAACTGACGGCAGGTGTCCAGCACGGCTTTGTGTTCGGTTTTGCTGGTGATGATGTGCTTGCCTTTTTTCTGATAAAAGTTGGCAGCACCTTTAATCGCCAGGTTGTCGGATTCAGTCGCACCAGAGGTAAAGACGATTTCGCGCGGGTCAGCACCGACCAGTTCAGCAATCTGATTACGGGCGATATCTACCGCCTCTTCAGCCTGCCAACCAAAACGGTGTGAACGGGAGGCCGGGTTACCAAAGGTCCCGTCCATAGTCAGAAACTGCATCATTTTCTCGGCAACACGCGGGTCCACCGGCGTGGTTGCGGAGTAGTCGAGATAAATCGGTAATTTCATTGCTCTTTAACTCCGTACATCACTCAATGCAAGGAATCAGGCAACCGGCTGGATGTACGACCGCGTTGACGGGACGGGTAGTCCCGGCCTGACTCTGAAATCTCATTTTTATCGTTTAACCCCCCTGCCAGATGCGCCCTGTTCGGCACACGGCAGGAGAGGGAGATTATGCACGTAACTTAACGTCGATTGCGTCTTGTACGCGATTATTGCGGGAGGTGTCTTGCGTATGCTGACGGCCAGACACGTCCAGAACTTCCTGGTTATTCACCAGTTCACCGAGAGTGATATTGTTCAGGAAACCGGTCAGGCGGTCGCTCAGATCACGCCACAGTGCGTGGGTTAAACATTTATCGCCACCCTGGCAGCCACCTTTCCCCTGACAGCGAGTGGCGTCAACGGACTCGTCCACTGCGCTAATCACTTCACCTACGGCGATGTGGTTTGCTTCTTTACCCAGCAGATAACCACCGCCAGGCCCGCGTACGCTTGACACTAAGCCATTTTTACGCAGACGGGAGAACAGCTGCTCCAGATAGGAGAGTGAAATTCCCTGTCGTTCAGAAATATCGGCCAATGGTACCGGGCCCGATTCGGAGTTGAGTGCGACGTCCAGCATCGCGGTCACGGCGTAACGCCCTTTAGATGTCAGTCTCATGTCTTACTTAACCTCAAACTCGCCCCTGCCCGGGGTTTTTAATAATAGTGTGGGTATTGCATAGCAGGGGCAAGTCTGACATTCCCGACTAAATCAGTCAACTATTTACTTGAGTAATTTAGTCAGGTATTTAACCATCAGTGCGGTATGTCTATCGCCGGATGGCACTTCGCCTCTCCAGCCCACGAATAGCGCGGCCTGTAGGCGAAGCGCCATCCGACATGACAAGCGATTACTTGCCTTTATTCTGCTGTTCAATCGACGCCAGAATCCCGCGCAGGATGTTCAACTCCTGGCTTTCCGGGCGCGCACGGGTGAACAAACGACGCAGTTTATTCATCACCTGCCCTGGGTGGTTTTCACGGATAAACCCTGTAGAAAGCAGCGTCTGCTCCAGGTGACCGTAGAAACGTTCCAAATCGTCTACCAGCGGATACGGCGTCTCGTCATGCTCGACTTTCTCGCCGCTTTCCTGCGCTGCCAGCCAGGCCATACGCACTTCATAGGAGATAACCTGCACCGCCATCGCCAGATTCAGCGAGCTGTATT
>JBOFJM010000377.1:0-3151 GCA_051656825.1 Kluyvera sp. | reverse complement strand
TCGGCTCGCAGGGCACTGTGTGTGCCGGTGGCCGTTATGACGGTTTGGTTGAGCAACTTGGCGGTCGCGCAACCCCAGCCGTGGGCTTCGCGATGGGTCTTGAACGCCTTGTTTTATTAGTTCAGGCCGTTAATCCGGAATTTAAAGCCGAACCTGTTGTCGATATATACCTGGTGGCCTCTGGTGCTGATACTCAGTCAGCCGCCATGCGTCTGGCAGAGCAGGTACGTGATGCGTTACCAGAAGTGAAACTGATGACTAACCACGGCGGCGGCAACTTTAAGAAACAGTTTGCACGTGCTGATAAATGGGGCGCTCGCGTAGCCCTTGTTCTGGGTGAGTCGGAAGTCGAACAAGCCACTGTTGTCGTGAAGGATTTGCGCTCTGGCGAGCAGACAACCGTAACGCAGGAAGGCGTTGCTGCGCATTTGCGCACTATTCTGGGTTAATCTCCAGGACATTATTATCAGGAGAAGGACTGCGTGGAAATTTACAATAACGAAAACGATCAGGTTGATGCGCTTAAAAGCTTCTTTGCCGAAAATGGCAAAGCACTGGCCGTTGGGGTAATTTTGGGGATCGGTGCGCTGGTTGGCTGGCGTTACTGGAACTCTCATCAGGTAGATACGGCGCGGGAATCTTCCGTGGCCTATGAAAATGCCGTTTCTTCTCTTCAATCAGGGAAACCGGAAGCGCTGGCCTCGGCGGAGAAATTTGCCGCAGAAACCAAAAACACCTACGGGGCGTTTGCGGCTCTGGAGCTGGCGCAGGCCTTTGTTGATAAAAACGACCTGGCTCAGGCGGAAAAACAGCTGCAACTAGGGCTGACCGCGGCATCTGATGATAATCTGAAGTCGGTTATCAGCCTGCGTCTGGCGCGTATTCAGCTGCAAATGAAGCAAGCTGATGCGGCGCTGAAAACGCTGGAAAGCGTGAAAGGCGAAGGTTGGACGGCAATTGTTGCTGATTTACGCGGGGAAATTCTGCTCAGTAAAGGTGACAAACAAGGTGCTCGTGCAGCGTGGGAAGCAGGCGCTAAGAGCGATGCATCGCCAGCGCTGAGCGAAATGATGCGCATGAAAATTAATAATTTGTCCATCTGAGAGGGACCCGATGCAATTGCGTAAATTACTTTTGCCAGGACTGCTTTCTGTCACTCTGTTGAGTGGTTGTTCGCTGTTTAGCGGTGAAGAAGACGTTGTTAAAATGTCTCCGCTGCCAACCGTAGAAAACCAGTTTACTCCGTCTACCGCATGGGATGTTTCCGTCGGCAGCGGGATTGGTGATTTCTACTCTAACTTGCATCCGGCCTACGCCGACAGCGTGGTATACGCTGCTGACCGTAAAGGCACTGTGAAAGCGGTCAACGCGGATGATGGGAAAGAAGTGTGGTCGGTGAATCTGGCTGAGAAAGACGGCTGGTTCTCGCGTAAACCGGCGTTGCTTTCCGGCGGTCTGACGGTTGCTGGCGGTCACGTGTACGTGGGCAGCGAAAAAGCGCAGGTTTATGCGCTGGATGCGGGCGACGGTTCTGTGGTTTGGCAGACCGCTGCGGCAGGTGAAGTGTTATCTCGCCCAACGGTGAGCGATGGCCTGGTGCTGGTTCACACCAGTAACGGTCAGCTACAAGCGCTGGACGAAAATAGCGGTGTCGTGAAGTGGACGGTGAACCTGGATATGCCAGCACTGTCTCTGCGCGGTGAATCGGCTCCTGCGGTAGCTTACGGCGCGGCGATTGTTGGCGGTGACAACGGTCGTGTGAGCGCAGTACTGATGCAGCAAGGCCAGATGATTTGGCAGCAGCGTATTTCTCAGGCGACCGGTACAACCGAAATTGACCGTCTGAGCGACGTGGATACTACGCCGATTATCGTCAACGGCGTGGTTTACACCCTGGCTTACAACGGCAATCTGACGGCGCTGGATCTGCGCAGCGGCCAGATCCTGTGGAAACGTGAGCTTGGCTCGGTGAATGATTTCATCGTTGATGGCAACCGTATCTATATCGTTGACCAGAATGACCGTGTTTTGGCGCTGACCATCGATGGCGGCGTGACGCTGTGGACACAAAGCGATCTGCAGCACCGTTTGCTGACTGCCCCTGCGCTGTATAATGGCAGCCTGGTGGTTGGTGACGCCGAAGGTTACATGCACTGGATTAACCCTGAAGATGGGCGCTTTATGGCTCAGCAGAAGGTTGACAGCGCAGGCTTCCTGACGGATCCGGTGGTTGCTGACGGTAAATTGCTGATTCAGGCGAAAGGCGGCACGGTCTACGCGATTACGCGTTAACGGCTGCGGTTGTTTCAGCGAAAAACGGCTCCTGTTCAGTCAGGGGCCGTTTGCTATTTTTATTATTACTGTTTTTGTGCCCGATGGCGCTTTGCTTATCGCGCCTACGGACTGTATGCAGGCCGGGTAAGCGTAGCGCTATCCGGCAACTGAATTGTCACAAATTTTGAGTATATGAGGCTTTAACATGGTACCTGTGGTCGCGCTTGTCGGGCGCCCTAATGTTGGAAAATCCACGCTCTTTAACCGCCTGACGCGCACTCGTGATGCGCTGGTTGCGGATTTCCCGGGTCTGACTCGTGACCGTAAGTACGGTCGTGCTGAAGTTGAAGGGCGTGAATTTATTTGTATCGATACCGGCGGTATCGACGGCACAGAAGAAGGCGTAGAAACGCGGATGGCGGAGCAGTCGCTGCTGGCGATTGAAGAAGCCGACGTTGTGCTGTTCATGGTCGATGCGCGTGCAGGGCTGATGCCTGCCGACCAGGCTATCGCTAACCATCTGCGTTCGCGTGAAAAGCCAACCTTCCTGGTGGCGAACAAAACGGACGGTATCGACCCGGATCAAGCGGTTGCTGATTTCTGGTCATTAGGTCTGGGTGATATTCACCCGATTGCGGCCTCTCATGGTCGTGGCGTGACCAGCCTGCTGGAACAAGTTCTGCTGCCGTTTGTTGACGACGTTAACCCGCCGGAAGAAGTGGACGAAGACGCCGAATATTGGGCGCAGTTCGAAGCGGAAAATGGCGAAGGGAAAGAGGAGCCGGAAGACGACTTTAACCCACAAGATTTGCCAATCAAAATTGCTATCGTTGGCCGCCCGAACGTGGGTAAGTCAACGCTAACTAACCGTATTCTC
>JBOFJM010000376.1:0-2082 GCA_051656825.1 Kluyvera sp. | reverse complement strand
AGCATCTGCTGGCCTCCGGTAAACCGTTGCCGCGCGCCATTGAAGCAGGACACCTGCACTCGATGATCCTCTGGGGGCCGCCAGGCACGGGTAAAACGACGCTGGCGGAAGTGATTGCTCGCTATGCCAATGCGGATGTTGAGCGTATTTCGGCGGTGACCTCCGGGGTGAAAGAGATTCGTGAGGCTATCGAACGCGCGCGGCAAAATCGCAACGCCGGGCGGCGCACTATTCTGTTTGTCGATGAAGTTCACCGTTTCAATAAAAGCCAGCAGGATGCTTTCCTGCCGCATATTGAAGATGGCACTATCACGTTTATCGGCGCGACTACTGAAAACCCTTCATTTGAACTGAACTCGGCACTGCTTTCCCGCGCCCGTGTCTATCTGCTGAAATCGCTGACTACCGAAGATATTGAGCAAGTGCTTACTCAGGCGATGGAAGATAAAGCGCGCGGCTATGGCGGGCAGGATATCGTTCTGCCGGATGAAACGCGTCGTGCTATTGCGGAGCTGGTCAACGGCGATGCGCGCAGGGCGCTGAATACGCTGGAAATGATGGCCGATATGGCGGAACTGGATGATTCCGGTAAGCGCGTGTTGCAACCGCAGCTGCTGACTGAAATTGCCGGTGAGCGCAGCGCCCGCTTTGATAACAAAGGCGACCGCTTCTACGACTTGATTTCCGCGCTGCATAAATCGGTACGCGGCAGCGCACCTGATGCCGCGCTGTACTGGTATGCCCGGATTATCAGCGCCGGTGGCGATCCGCTATATGTGGCGCGCCGTTGCCTGGCGATTGCTTCTGAAGATGTTGGCAATGCCGACCCGCGCGCCATGCAGGTTGCCATTTCAGCCTGGGATTGTTTTACCCGCGTCGGCCCAGCCGAAGGGGAGCGAGCGATTGCACAGGCGATTGTGTATCTTGCGTGCGCGCCAAAAAGTAACGCAGTGTATACCGCCTTTAAAGCGGCGATGGCTGATGCCCGTGAACGCCCGGACTATGACGTGCCGGTGCATCTGCGCAACGCGCCGACCAAATTGATGAAAGAGATGGGCTATGGGCAGGAATATCGCTATGCCCATGATGAACCAAATGCTTATGCCGCAGGCGAAGAGTATTTCCCCAGCGAAATGGCACAAACTCGCTACTATCATCCAACAAACCGAGGTCTTGAAGGCAAGATTGGCGAAAAGCTCGCCTGGCTTGCTGAACAGGATCAAAATAGCCGCACAAAACGCTACCGCTAGCGCAGGCGTTGCGGTAATGTTGTCGATGTACCTCTGTGACCGCGGGCTGCGGTCACATACTCCACTTTCAATTCGATAAGCATAGGATAAGCATGCTCGATCCCAATCTGCTGCGTACAGAGCCAGACGCAGTCGCAGAAAAACTGGCACGCCGGGGCTATAAGCTGGATGTAGATAAACTTCGCGCTCTTGAAGAGCGTCGTAAAGTGCTGCAGGTAGAAACTGAAAATCTGCAAGCAGAGCGTAACTCGCGATCGAAATCCATCGGCCAGGCGAAAGCGCGCGGGGAAGACATTGAGCCTTTACGCCTGGAAGTGAATAAACTTGGCGAACAACTTGATGCCGCGAAATCCGAACTGGATCTCCTGCTGGCTGAGATTCGCAATATTGCGCTGGCGATCCCGAACATTGCGCATGACGATGCACCGATTGGCAAAGATGAAAACGACAACGTTGAAGTCAGCCGTTGGGGTACGCCGCGTGAGTTCGATTTCGAAATTCGCGATCACGTCACCCTGGGTGAAATGCATGGCGGGCTGGATTTTGCATCAGCCGTTAAACTGACCGGTTCACGCTTCGTCGTGATGAAAGGTCAGATTGCTCGTATGCATCGTGCTCTGGCGCAATTTATGCTGGATCTGCACACCGAGCAGCATGGTTATAGTGAAAACTATGTCCCTTACCTGGTGAACCACGATACGCTGTACGGCACAGGCCAATTGCCAAAATTTGCTGGCGACCTGTTCCACACGCGTCCACTGGAAGAAGAATCTGACAGCAGCAACTATGCGTTGATCCCAACGGCAGAAGTGCCGCTGACCAACCTGGTTCG
>JBOFJM010000375.1:0-1561 GCA_051656825.1 Kluyvera sp. | reverse complement strand
ATAAAGGCAGCCATCGCGAGCTGGACGTTCGCGCCTGGTGGCATCCACACGGTATGCCAGGATTAATGTACTGGCTGTTGATGATTCCCGCGCACCTGTTTATCTTCCGAGGAATGGCGAGGAAAATTGCCCGCTTAGCAGAAGAAGAGACAGGAAAAAGTGCGCTTTAAACATTTTTCCTCTTAGTTTCCCATTGCATACAAGTGAAATACACGGAAGAATGCGTACGAAACTCTTTTTTTACACTGTGGATTACTATGAAGGTATTGGTCACCGGCGCAACCAGCGGCTTAGGCAGAAACGCGGTTGAATATCTACGCAGCAGAGGCATTAGCGTCAGAGCGAGTGGTCGCAATGAGGCAATGGGCAAACTGCTGGAAAAAATGGGCGCAGAATTTGTCCATGCCGACCTTACCGAGCTTGTCTCCTCACAGGCTAAAGTGATGCTGGCGGGCGTAGATACCCTGTGGCACTGCTCCAGCTTTACATCTCCCTGGGGCACACAAGCGGCCTTTGATTTAGCCAACGTTCGCGCCACCCGCCGTCTTGGCGAATGGGCCGTAGCCTGGGGCGTACGCAACTTTATCCATATCTCCTCGCCGTCCCTTTATTTTGACTACCATCACCATCGGGACATCAAAGAAGATTTCCGCCCACACCGTTTTGCCAACGAGTTTGCGCGAAGCAAAGCCGCCAGCGAAGAAGTTATCCAACTGCTGGCACAAGCCAACCCGAATACCCGCTTCACCATCTTGCGTCCGCAAAGCATTTTTGGCCCCCACGATAAAGTCTTTATTCCACGCCTGGCGCAGATGATGCACCACTACGGTAGCGTGCTGTTGCCGCGCGGCGGCCATGCACAGGTGGATATGACCTATTACGAAAACGCCGTTCACGCGATGTGGCTTGCCAGCCAGCCGCGCTGCGACAATCTGGCGTCCGGGCGCGCCTATAACATCACCAACGGCGAGCCGCGCACGCTGCGGAACATTGTTGAGCGGTTAATTAATGAGCTGCAAATTACCTGCCGCATTCGCTCTGTTCCGTATCCGATGCTGGACATGATTGCCCGCAGCATGGAGCATTTCGGTAATAAATCAGCCAAAGAGCCTTCGTTGACCCATTATGGCGTCTCAAAGTTGAACTTCGACTTTACGCTGGATATCAGCCGTGCGCGGGAAGAATTAGGCTATGAACCGATTGTTTCGCTGGACGACGGTATTATTCGTACCGCCGCCTGGTTGCAAGATCACGGTAAACTGCACCGCTAGCATTACATGTTAACTCTGGCCGTATTTTTCCAGTAGTGCTTCCGCTATCGCCTGGCTTTGCGCATCGGCAACGCCGTCCCAGCGCGTCGGGCGAAAATGCATCTGGAAGGCAGCAATCACTCGCATTTGCTGCATCCGCGTCATATTGGGTTTGACCTCATAGCCATAGCGCGCCAGTAGATCCAACAGGTTGGCGGTTGACACTGGTGCATCCGGCGAGCGTCCGTTGAGATAGAAACTCACGCGATTCTCATCGGGCCACGCCCCAATCCCCTGCTGCGCCAGCGACT
>JBOFJM010000374.1:0-4104 GCA_051656825.1 Kluyvera sp. | reverse complement strand
TGCCGTCGCTGGTGGGGATTTTTATCGGTTTGCTGAAAGACACTTCGCTGGCGTTTATCGTCAACGTACCGGAACTGACCACGGTCGCCGGTCAGGTGAATAACCGTGTGCAAATCTATCCGATGGCGATATTTGTGTTTATCGGCGTGGTCTATTATCTGCTCTGTTTTAGTCTGGAGAGAGTGGCGAAGCGCTGGCAACCGGCGGTGGGGCGTTGATATCTGGCTGGGCAATAGGACATCGCCCAGCCAACGTGCCTAATCAGACGTTTTTACGTTCGATAGTTTGCTCGCCCCAGAAAAGAGAATCTTTATCTGTTTTACTGAAGGCCAGTTCGAGGGCGGCATCGCTGCCTTCTTCCCAGATTTTTTCGGCGAGTTTCTCATCATATTTTGCCAGTTCGAAAATCGCTTCTGCAATTTCAGGCGAGGTGTTACGCAAGCTCGCCCATTCCCCGATATGATGTGCTTTGCCTTCTTGTGTGGGCATATCTTGTCTCCCTTAAATGGTATTAACCTTTTAATTTGGCGGCCAGACCTGCGACATATTCGCCCTGGTAGCGCGCGATAGCTAACTCTTCTTCGCTAGGCTGGCGGGAACCGTCAGCACCGGCAATGGTGGTGGCGCCGTATGGCGTACCGCCACGAACCTGCGAGATATCAAACAGTTCCTGGGCGGCGTAGCCAATGGGCACAATAACCATGCCGTGATGAGCCAGTGTCGTCCAGGTTGAGGTGATGGTCTGTTCCTGGCCGCCGCCAGTACCGGTTGAGCTGAACACGCTGGCTAATTTTCCGTACAGTGCGCCGGACGCCCACAGGCCACCGGTTTGGTCGAGGAAGGTACGCATTTGCCCGGACATATTGCCAAAGCGGGTAGGTGTACCGAAGATAATCGCGTCGTAATTCGCCAGCTCTTGCGGGGTGGCGACGGGAACGGCCTGTGTTTTACCGCCTGCTTTGGCAAACGCCTCAGCGTGCATGGTTTCTGGTACGCGTTTGATGACAACATCGACGCCGTCAACTTTGTTTGCGCCTTCGGCAACGGCTTTCGCCATCGTTTCAATGTGTCCATACATCGAATAATAGAGCACCAGAACACTTGCATTTCCACTCATCTTAACTCTCCTGTGTCAAATCGTCGGTTACGTAACGAGCTTTGTTAAGCATAGTCCGTAATGCGCGATGCGCAGGGCATAAGCGGCGATAAAAAGCCGATTTTTGGGCGATAACCGACCGTTTGAATGGTTTTTAAGCGAAGGTGAGCGATATTTTGAGTGAAAGTATTCACCGTTAAATTAATCACTATTATGAATTGTTTTTACCGCTGTACGAGCGGTAAGTCTGATTTGGACGTCTTAACATGGCCTGGCATGACTGTCGCACAATGACACATTTTTTTGCCGCTGATTTTCTGTCGCCATAAGAGCTAATTAGATTTCAGGCTGGCTGTCTTAGAGCAAAATCAGCCCGCAGATATGACAAAATATGACGGTTTCCACCGTGCTGCCGCTGCGACAGCTACGCTTATGACTACCCGTTCCACCGAGCGGGTGATGACGCTTTTCGTTTACGTCATGCACTATCTCGTTGTCTCAACTGGAGGTCAGTAATGGCAAACCATCGTGGCGGTTCAGGTAATTTTGCAGAAGACCGGGAAAGAGCATCAGAAGCGGGTCGGAAGGGGGGCCAGCATAGCGGCGGCAACTTCAAAAACGATCCTCAGCGCGCCTCCGAGGCGGGCAAAAAAGGAGGGAAAAACAGTCATGGCAGTCATCGTGGCAGCTAGCCGCCGATGACAAGTCTGCTTTTCCTCAGCCGCCGGATTTCCGGCGGTTTCTTTTTTCCGGTTGAACCCCGTCGCCGCACCCCGCAAAATAGTCATTGATGCCGTAAATAACAAGGAGATGGGCGCATGGCTCAGGATGCAGTAAAGAAGGGTGGCAAACGTTCGCAGGCGGTTAGCGCCAAAAAACAGGCCATTCTCACCGCCGCGCTGAATACCTTTTCACAATATGGGATCCACGGAACCCGCCTTGAGCAGGTGGCAGAACAGGCTGGGGTATCGAAAACCAATCTGTTGTACTACTTCCCGTCGAAAGAGGCGCTGTATGTCGCCGTGATGCAGCAGATCCTTGATATCTGGCTGGCTCCCCTGAAGGCGTTTCGTGAAGATTTAGCGCCGCTGGTCGCCATCAAAGAGTATATCCGCCTCAAGCTGGAGGTCTCCCGCGACTATCCACAGGCCTCAAAGCTGTTTTGTCTGGAGATGCTGCAAGGCGCGCCGTTGGTGATGAATGAACTGACGGGCGATTTGAAAAACCTGGTGGCGGATAAATCGGCAATCATCGCTGCGTGTGTAGAGAGCGGCAAGCTCGCGCCGATTGACCCGCATCATCTGATTTTTATGATTTGGGCCACCACGCAGCATTACGCGGATTTTGCCATTCAGGTAGAGGCAGTTACCGGTAAAACATTGCGTGATGCCGATTTCTTCCAGCAAACCGTCGAAAACGTCCAACGGATCATTATCGACGGTATTCGCGTTCGTTAATTGCCGGGCGGCAGAGGGCAACTCAGGTCGCCCTCCTCACATTGCAGCAGTGAAGAAAGATATGCCTCGCGCTCGACGGTTTTATCGGTCATGCACTGATAGGTCACCATCGGCTGTACGCTGCCGCCTTCGCTGCCGGAGCTGATAAACGCACAATCGGCATCGCGCAGGGTAATCCAGGCCGTTTGCGCTTTTTTCAGTAGCTCGCGCTGGGCCGGTTGCGCCCGTTTCAGCACATCTTGCCAGGTTTTATTGAGCTGCTTATCCGCCGCTTGATATTGCGCGGCTGTGCAAGCGTTAAGGTCGGTCTGAGTGCTGGCGTTAGCACACTCGTCTGCCAGCGCGTAACCGCTTGCCAATAACAGGGCAAGGGCCGGTAATACCTGTTTCATCGTCAATTCCCCAAAGGTGTTTCTACAGCACGTGTAGGCTCAGGATATAACACGATTTTACCCAGAAATCTCATCCAACCAGCATCCGTTATTCTGAATATTTAAGGCAGCCTGCTGATGTGATAGACGGGCTGCTCACGGATGGTTGATGATCCCCGCTTAATAACGGAATTTGGGTAAGACACGGGAGTGCAGCTGTGATATCCGGCGCGGAAAACCAGGTGCGGTTGGGGCTATATACTCTGGCGTGGCCCATATTTGTGGAGCAGTTGCTGCGGCTGATGATGAGCTATGTCAGCGTCTTTATGCTGGGGCATTACTCCGATGAAGCCGTCGCCGCCACCGGTGTGGCGAACCAGATACTGGCGATTACCGTGATTTTCTACGGTTTTCTCACCGTCGGCGTGCAAATTGTGGTGGCGCAATTGATTGGCGCACAACGTTTTAAGCGTGTCGAACGGGTGATTACCAATGGGCTGGTGGTCTCCTTTTTGATAGGTATCGGCATGAGCCTGGTTTTCGTGCTGTTTGGCGATACCTTTCTACGGCTGCTGGGGCTGAGTGAAACACTGGTCGCCGTCGGTTCACCCTTTATCCGTATTATTGGCGGTATTTCCGTCATTATCGCTATCTATTCATCTATTCATCTATTCTGCCCATTCTGCGCACCCACGGCTATGTTCGCCAGGCTATGGTTGTACCCATCACCGTAGGCCTGGTTAACGTGATGCTTAACTATCTCTTTCTCTACGGAAAACTGAGCTTTTTGGGGCTTGGGGTTACAGGCGTCGGCATTGCGACCTGTATCGCAAACGTGGTGGGGATGCTGATGTCGTTATGGATGCTGAAAAAATACATCGGCTATGTGTTCCGCTGGCAGAAGTTGCAACAGTGCTCGCGCAAAATGTTGGCCTCGATTCTGCGTTACGGCCTGCCGTCTGCGGGGGAGAACCTCTCCTACGCCGGGTCGCAGTTGGTGGTTACCGCTGGGGACGGAGGCGCTCACCACCAAAGTGTACGCCTCGACCATCAGCCAGTTTGTGGCGTTATTTGCCATGTCTATTGGCCAGGCGTCGCAGATTATTATTGGTCGCGCTACTGGCGCGCGAGAAATTGATAAAGCGTATCAGCAGGGGATTAAAAGCTGGCGGCTTGGGAT
>JBOFJM010000373.1:0-3049 GCA_051656825.1 Kluyvera sp. | reverse complement strand
GCCGTCTTCCAGCGCGACAAATTTCAGTTCGCAGTTGCAGTCGGCTTCAAACGCTTTTTTTACCGTTGGGCCAGGGCCCCAGTCAGCGGCAAATGAGTCGTAGGTGTAGACAGTGAGGACGGGTTTTGCGAATGCTGGCGCGGCAATCAGCAGCAGCAGGGGAAGTAATTTTTTGAACACTTTGCACCTCAGTAAATGGGTGGCAAAGGATTTTGAGTCAGCCTCAAATCCCTTCGCCGGCGTTATCCGGATCAGGTTCGACGGGTATTTTCTCAGCCCAGACGCGTCATCGTGTGAAATTCGCATGATGTTGTGTCTGTTAATCAGCACCCCGTTGAGAACGCCGCTATTGTAATGTTTATGTGAATAATCGCAAAAGGTTACGGATCGGGGGGCGCAAACCAGGCGGATTTAAAATCAAACCAGCCCAGCGTATTCATGCGCACCCCGCGCATACTGCGCTGCCCCTGAATGCGCAACCAATGGTGGATGAGCGGCACAATGGCCTGTTGTTCCAGCAATTGCTGGCTCCATGCCGGGAGATCCAGCTCGCCGGAATGCCACTGATTAATATCGGCCTGCCAGTCACGAGGAATACAGTTCTGGATCAACGGCGTTTCGCACAGATGGGCAAAGAGCGAGAAGTTGAGCGGCAGGGTAAAGTTGGCGCTGTTGAGCCACAGATCACTGGTGATGTTGCCGGCGTGCCATTCCTGGTAGTCGATTTCATTCACTTCCAGTTTGACCTGATGTTCCGCCAGCAGTTGTTCCATCAGGCGGGCAATCACTTTGTGCTCGACGTGGTCGCGGTAGAAGCCGAGGGTGACGCTTTCCAGCCCCGCCGGTTTTTCACAGGCTTTGCTACGGGCGTGATGCCAGCGCGGTAGCAGGCCGTAGGCCGGGAACCAGTATTGTTGATACTGCTCGCTGGCATGGTACAGCAGGTTGGCGGGAGCCAGAATATGGCTCAGCCACTGGCGCACCTGCGGGTTTGCGCCGCGCGGGGAGCGGGCGTCGAACAGCAGGTAGTAGCAGCCTTCTTCCAGGCGGCTTTCTACCGCCTGCTCGCTTTCCGTCGTGCCTTGTAAGGTCAGGCCACAGCTCAACTCGTCGGCGACGTCGGGCAATACCCATACATTCACTTCATCAATTAACGCCCGATAGCCGAAATACTCCTCAAACGCATGAATCTTTAGCTGGTTTTGGTTATTGCGAACCACCGCATACGGCCCCGTGCCAATAGGCTGGCGCGCAAAATTCGGCAGCGTTTGCCACTCTTGCGGCAGGATCATTGCCGAGGTATGCCCCAGCAGCCACGGTAGCCAGCGGTCGGGCTGTGAGAGGTGGATATCCAGAGTCCAGGCGGTGGGCGAGACGATACGCGTAATATGGGTATACATCGGCAGCGTGTTAATCCGTTGCAGGGAACGGATGATATCGTCCATTTCCAGCTCGCGACCATTGTGGAAATGAATACCTGGGCGTAAATAAAAACGCCAGTGACACGGGGAAATTTCCTGCCAATGGTGCGCAATATCCGCTTCCAGTTCCCCGTTTTCCTCATTTATGCGGGTGAGGGCGCTGAAAATCTGCCGCGCAATGTGCGTTTCTGAGCGGCGCATCGCCGTGCCGGGCAGCAGGTTTTGCATTGGGCGGTAGTAAAGCACGCGCAAAATGTGCCGCCCCTGGCGAAAGCTGCGCCCCAGATGTGAAACCAGCATTTGGCGAACGGTGGATTTATCGCCGACCAGTTGTACTAACTGCTCGATTTTGTCTTGTTCAAGTAAATCTTCTGCCCGCTGTTGCTGGAGCGCCAGACCGGTGTAGAGGAAGGTTAACCGCGAACGCTTGCCGCGCCCCGCCTCGGCCTGCCAGGTGAGCCAGCCGCGCGCTTCCATCGTATTGAGTAGCGTGCGCATATGACGGCGCGAGCAGCTCAGCAGTTCCGCCAGCTCGTTAAGCGTCGTCTCCTGCGCTTTGCCGTCGCAGCATTGCCACAGACGGATGAATTGTTGTTGCAATCGACCAGACGGCATAAAAGGGGAACTCCTGATAAAAACTCAGCAATTTATTAATCCCTATATTAGGCCAATAATGATTTTCGATGAAGCGAGGAGATGCCCACCCGTCGTCTTTCGCATTGCAATTTTCCTGGCCGCGCCTCCTGACAGGCTTGCAGCCTTCCTGCAACGCGAAATCCATAGGGGATTTGAGGAGGTCACCATGTATCAGTTTTACCAGCGTTATTTTTCTGCCACTAAGAATGTATCCTGGCTGGCCCGCCAGGCGACGGCACAGCGGTTTGAGGTGCTGAACTTTCTGATGCAATGGGACGTTACACAACCGACTTCTGATCATTAAATCGCCAAATCATGTGTGACTGAGTATTTGCCAGCAGGTATCATCTGCTGGCTTTTTTTTATTTCTCGCGCGCTTACAGGAGTTCACATGCTGTGGATTATGACGATGGGACGACGTCTTAACGGTGTCTATGCTGCCTTTATGCTGGTGGCTTTTATGATGGGCATCGCCGGAGCGTTACAGGCGCCGACCTTGAGCCTGTTTCTTAGCCGAGAAGTTGACGCGCAGCCGTTTTGGGTGGGGCTTTTTTACACCGTGAACGCGATTGCCGGGATTCTGGTGAGCCTGTGGCTGGCGAAACGCTCCGACAGCCAGGGGGATCGCCGAAAGCTGATTATGTTCTGCTGCCTGATGGCAGTCGGTAACGCGCTGCTGTTTGCCTTCAACCGCCACTACCTGACGCTGATTACCTGCGGTGTGCTGCTGGCGTCCATCGCGAACGCCGCGATGCCGCAACTGTTTGCCCTGGCGCGCGAGTATGCCGACAGCTCGGCGCGAGAAGTGGTGATGTTCAGCTCGGTGATGCGTGCCCAGCTATCGCTGGCGTGGGTGATTGGCCCGCCGCTGGCGTTTATGCTGGCGCTGAATTACGGCTTCACGATGATGTTTTCCATCGCCGCCGGGATCTTCGCTCTGTGCCTGATGATGATTGCCCTGATGCTACCGTCGGTAGCGCGTATTGAGGCTG
>JBOFJM010000372.1:0-4858 GCA_051656825.1 Kluyvera sp. | reverse complement strand
AGCAGATCAACGATATGCTGCAGCAGGTGGCCTCCGGCAGCGGCCAGATTGCCCAGGCGGTGCAGGAGCAGTTCCACGTCACCGCCGAGATCAACCGCAACGTGCTCAGCATCAAGACCCTGGCCGATGACTCCAGCGTCGGCAGCCAGCACGCCGTGCACGGCATCACCCAGCTGGTCAACCAGTTAAGCGATCTCGACCGGCTGGTACGCCAGTTTCAGAAAGGGGCTCCGGCAACCCAGAGCCGCTACGAAGTGGCCACCACCCGCTCCGTGCCGGTTCGCCAAGCGAGATAACCACTACCCAAACAATCACCGCAGAAAAACCAAATGGGCCCTTGGGCCCATTTGGTTTTTTAATGCCCGCCAACAAGAGGACGGCACAGCCGTTTCCTCGTCCGCTCGCCCTCTGTGCTGATGGCCGCCGCGGTTGGGTGACCACATTTAAACCCATTGCTGATTAATTTGTTGATCTTGTTCAGGAAATGGCCCGCTTGTGCTTTTCAGCCCAGCCCCGTTCGGTAACATAGCCGCTTGGCAACCTCTCGCAGGAGTCAGCCATGAGCCAAGCCAGTGCCAAAACGCAGGTAAAAAGCAGCAGACTGGAGGCTGAAATTCAGGGGCGGTAGCGTGGTTTTTGTAAGTTGGTGCAGCGTAGCCAAGCCCAATAGACGAGCGTTATCGCGTCAACCAGAGTGGGATAAACATGTGTTGGCCCGATCGGTAAAACAAATGTTAAAATTCGTTTCGCGGTAAACTTTGGGCTTCACTTCGTTCAGCACCAACCTACTATTTTTAGCCCAATATACGAGATAGGTGTTATATTTGAATTTAAAGAAATTTCAAATCGAAGATTTATCACATCCGAATAGCGATGTGATTTTCATTCTAGAATCTCCCCATACTCAAGAGCTCAAAGTTGGATACCCTGCTGCGGGAGAAACTGGCGTGAATATGAGCAAGGTCATATTTAACTGCGAGCAACCACTTGGTGAACTAATAAAAAACAGAGCTCCACTTCCAACCCAACTCTCTATAATTAATTGCTCTCGAATCCCTCTACAAAGTACGTGTTATGCAGGTGAGAAATTGCCACTAAAACTAGTTGAATTTTTTCGTATCCAAACTATTTACGATCCTTCGGTTCAACATCATAAAAATCAAATAAAAGACATCTTGCGTAGCGAGATTGGTTTAAACGCCTTAGATAGTTTTGAATCGCGACTTTATGCAAGTATAGAAATTTCACAGAAAGCTAAAATAGTGGTTTGTGGGGTCATCGCACAATGCTTTTTTGAAGAAGTAACGAAGTTACAAGGTAAGTTGCGTAAGGTAACTGAATTTGCGTGGAAAGAATTTAATTTTAGCGTGTTTTATGAATATCATCCTTCTTCGAAATCTGGGCGGTGGAGCGACTCTTCTGGTATGGAAGCTCTGCGACACTATGTGAGCTAACAAATTGTTCAAGAGTGATTCGGCACGCTTGGCATTTTTACTATGCGTTGGTTTTAGTAGTTAAGGTGGCATGCGGAGGCTTCGGTATTGTGTGCCTCACACCTTAACAAGGCGTTATACGTAGTCAGAGGAAAATAACAAGAAATGAATTGGATACCAGGTAATACTAAGCAGGGAACATTTACCATCGTAGTTGTCATCCTGCTATTAGTTTGTATCCGAGTTGGGTTTTATATTAATAAACCCGCCGAGTACCTTTCGGGAAACCTGTTGCCAGAACTAACAGGAATGCTTATTGAACTTTGTATTATCTTGTTCATAGTTGATCGCTGGCAGGAACAAAACCGACTACAGCTTTTAATTGTTAAAGAGAAGCGCCTGAGAGAATATCTCATTTTCTTTTTGAAGCATGGTTTCAAATCATTGCCTAAAGAGTATCGTGTTGGTAATTTCTATGGGCAGTTGCATGAAGAAAATGTTGCTTATTTAGAGAATTTATTTGAGTTTGTTAGTTCAAACGGTCTTTCTACGACAGAAATTGATGCAATCCGAGCTCAGTGTGATGTTGACCTTAATACATTTGGAAACTTACTTCCTGTTACATCAGAGTTAACAGATGAGCATTTTAAAGCATGGTCAAGAATCTTGTATTTTATGGTGCGTATTTCTAAAAATTTAGGAGATGATGTAGAGAGCATAAAATATATTCTCAACAATATAAAACGCTATGAAAAAGCATCTCATGCAAGTGGAATTTATGTAGGATCAAAAAACGTATAACAAACTCTTCAAGAGGGACAGCCAACGCGCGGCATTTTTACTATGCGTTGGTTTCGGTGATTAAGGTGTTATGCGGTAAGTTGCTAGTGGCGCTGTCTGCCCCTTAAGCGGGCGTTATATTCCAATGGAGGATTTGTGGAACAATTAGTATTAGTAAAGATAGTTGACGGTACAGTTAACCAGATTAAAGAAATTTCACCGTCTGATTTAGAGCTACTAAACAACGCCAAGGCATCAATCTTTGACTTCAATAGAGAGTATCAGCTAATTGACTATGTGAATGAAAATTACAACTCGTTCCTACGTGAACTATCTACAATGGTGAACGATTTTAATTCAAATGATTATGCTTTAAGTCCATTTATATACGATGAATTTATTCGGTTTATCAATCGTAATATTTTAAATATTCTGACATCTATGAGAACTCTGACAGACCATCTAGAGACGAAGGTCAAGCGAAAATATGGTGAACAATCGCCAGAATGGTCAGAATTAAAAAAGCAAATGTCATATGCGTTCGATACTGACTTTTCATACAGTTTTGCCAGCAAGCTTAGGAATTTTGTACAACATTGCGGTATGCCACCTATTCATTTTAAGTTTAAAAATAAGTTCTCTAGCAGTGAACTTCAAAGTTCTATATCGTTGGAATTTAATCGAGATAAATTGTTAGAAGGATTCGCAAAGTGGGGCACAATCGTAAAACCAAAATTGCAAAATCAGCCCGAGTTTTTCTGTGTATTTACTTTGCTTGATTCTTTGGTCAATACATTATTTGGCGTATTCGCTCGCTTTATGAAAGAAACGAAATTTTCTGAGGTGCAAGCCTCAAGAAATTGGATGTTAGAGTATATTGGTGAGCCTTTAGGTTACCAAGGTAATGAGTATGCAATTGGTCGTATCGCCCATAATGACGACAAATCAGTCTCTATGGACTTTTCCTGGATTCCTGCATCATTATTTGCAAAAGTAGAACAAATAGAGTTGCACTTATAGAAATATAACAAACTGTTCAAGAGTGATTCGCAACGCGTGGCATTTTTACTATGCGTTGATTTAAGTGTTTAAGTTGGTATGCGGTGGCTTCGGTATTGCGTTGCTCACACCTTAACAGAGCGTTTTAATTAAACTAAACAGAGAGAAGCAATGACCACCTTAGTTATTCATCACCCTGAAGAAGAAGTCGCTGCAAACCAGAAAAAATCATTTTCAATTTGTTGTTCAACTGGTATTGGACAGGGGTTCGCAATATCCAAGGCTAAAGTAGCAATCTTAAAGCCGGGTGATAAGGTTGTTATTTTGTGCAATACAAAAGGGTTTGAACGTCGCGCTGAAGGTGTACTTGATAAACTAATCCATTCTGGGGCTACAGGTTCGGGTTTAAAAAGGTATGACGTCTATATTAAAAGTATTTCACAAGTTGGGTACCATCGCAGTGACTTTGGCAAGTTAACTCATAACGGGATAGCCGTATTTTAGAAAAAACATTCACTTTATAAGTACTTATAACAAGCCAAAGCAATTGGACGCGTATTCTGCGCGCCATTATTTGGGGCGTTAGGCATTGGAAAACTGAAATATGGCTAATACTCAATATGTAACTGCGAATAGACTCACAATAGAGGCTGGCGAAGCACGCAAACGTGTTCTGCTATTTGGCACACCTGTTGTCGTTATCCTATGTCTAGTATTCCCAGCCCGTAGGTTCGAATAGCGCAGCGTATTCGGACAATCGCGAATAACCGCGCCGAGATAACAATTCAGCTCCCTGTGTAAAACGGCCCACTCACCAGCTACAGATAGTTCCCCTGCCGCAGGGCGGTCAGCAGCTCATCCACCAGCGCAGCGACCGGTTTGCCGGCGTTAAGCAGATGGATTTCCGGCTGCTCGGGCGCCTCATAGGCGGAGTCGATACCGGTAAAGTTGCGAATTTCGCCCGCTCTGGCCTTCTTGTAGAGCCCCTTGGGGTCGCGCTCTTCACAGATGGCGAGCGGTGCATCGACAAAGACTTCGACAAACTCCCCTTCGCCCAAGAGGCTGCGCACCAGCGCCCGCTCGGCACGAAATGGCGAGATAAAGGCGGTGAGCACGATAAGGCCCGCATCCACCATCAGTTTTGTCACCTCACCGACCCGGCGGATATTCTCCTGCCGCGCAGCGTCATCGAAACCGAGATCGCCACAGAGACCGTGGCGCACATTGTCCCCATCCAGCAAATAGGTGTGCTTGCCTTGTGCCGCCAGCGCCTGCTCCAGCGCCCCCGCCAGGGTGGACTTGCCCGCCCCCGATAGCCCGGTAAACCAGATCACCAGCGGCTTTTGCCCTTTAAGCTCGGCCCGGCTCTGTTTGTCCACGGCATGTTTGTGCCACACGATATTGCTCATCCAATACTCCTTGATTGGCGCTCACGCCTCAAAACTTAAACTGTCCGGCACCACGGGGAGCCGCCTCGGACTATCCGCCGACAACGTGCTGATGCCATGGCATTGCTCACCCAACCCCCCTTGACTGGCGCTCACGCCTTAAAACGGAAACAGCAGGGGCACCATCACAATCACCCCGAGGCTATAGGCCAGCGAGACCGGCAGGGCCAGCTTGAGGTAGTCCGGCATCTTGTAGTT
>JBOFJM010000371.1:0-1838 GCA_051656825.1 Kluyvera sp. | reverse complement strand
AGCGATACCGGCAACTGGGTACAGCCCGATGGCACTATTTTCTACCCGTATATTGGCAAGGTGCAGGTGAAAGGGCGCACGCTGGCGGAAATTCGCCAGGTCATTACCCAGCGACTCGCCGCCTATATTACCGACCCGTAGGTGGATGTGAACGTCGCCGCTTTCCGCTCACAAAAAGCGTATGTCTCTGGGCAGGTGAATAAATCTGGTCAGCAGGCGATTACCAACGTGCCGCTCACCGTGCTGGATGCGATTAACGCCGCCGGTGGTCTCAGTGAATTAGCCGACTGGCGCAACGTCGTCTTAACCCACGATGGCCGCGAGCAGCGCATTTCCGTGCAGGCGCTGATGCAAAACGGCGACCTTAGCCAAAACCGCCTGCTCTATCCCGGCGATATCTTGTTCGTGCCGCGCAATGACGATTTGAAAGTCTTTGTAATGGGCGAAGTCAAAAAACAGAGCACGCTCAAAATGGACTTCAGCGGCATGACGCTAACCGAAGCGCTCGGCCAGGCAGAAGGTATCGACCTGACAACTTCAGACGCCAGCGGCATTTTCGTGATTCGCCCAACCAAAACCGGCAACAACGGCAAAATGGCCAACATTTACCAGTTGGATATGTCCGACGCCACGTCACTGGTGATGGCGACCAACTTTGTGTTGCAGCCGTATGACGTGGTGTATGTCACGACCGCGCCGGTAGCGCGCTGGAACCGCCTGATTAACCAACTGTTGCCGACGATCAGTGGCGTTCGCTACATGACCGACACGGCGCAAGACATTCATACCTGGTGACCGTCATGTTTAACAAAATTCTTGTGGTTTGTGTGGGGAATATTTGCCGCTCGCCAACGGCGGAACGTCTGCTGAAAAGCCATCTGCCGCAGCTTACCGTCGAGTCGGCGGGGCTGGGGGCGCTGGTGGGCAAAGCGGCGGATGAACGTGCCGCCAGCATTGCCGCCGGGCATGAAATCTCCCTTGAAGGCCACTGCGCGCGGCAGATTTCCGGGCGTATGTGCCGTGAGTATGACCTGATCCTGGCAATGGAAAAACGCCATATCGCCTCCCTGCATGAAATGGCGCCGGAGATGCGCGGCAAGGTGATGCTGTTCGGTCATTGGGATAACGAACGGGAAATTCCCGATCCTTATCGCAAAAGCGAGGAAGCGTTTGAAACGGTTTATCAGTTACTCGACCGGTCTGCCAGCCAGTGGGCGCAGGCACTGAAAGCTCAGCAGGGATAATCATGACAGAAAAAGTAAAACAGCTAAGCCCACCGGCATCGGGTAACGATGAGATTGATATTGGTCGCCTGATGGGCACGGTGATTGAAGCCAAATGGTGGGTTATCGGTATTACGGCGCTGTTTGCCGTGGCAGCGATTATCTACACCTTATTTGCGACCCCGATTTATAGCGCCGATGCCTTAGTGCGCATTGAACAAAATTAGGGCAGCGCGCTGGTGCAGGATATCAGCAACGCCTTGACCAGCAAGCCACCGGCCTCCGAGGCGGAAATCCAGATGATCACCTCCCGTCTGGTGCTGGGTAAAACCGTTGATGATCTTGATCTCGATATCGCGGTGAGCAAAAACACCTTGCCGATTCTGGGGGCCGGTTGGGAACGGCTGATGGGGCGGCAGAATGAGACGGTGAAAGTCACCACTTTCGTGCGCCCAGCCTCGATGGCTGATAGCACATTTACCCTCGATGTACTCAGCCCGACGCGCTATCGCCTGAGCAACGATGACGGTTTTAGCGCTGAAGGAAACGTCGGAGAGGCACTGAATAAAAGCGGTGTCTCGCTGGTGGTGGCGGGGATTTCCGCCCACGATGGCG
>JBOFJM010000370.1:0-1703 GCA_051656825.1 Kluyvera sp. | reverse complement strand
TTATCGTGCTGCCGTTTCGTGATTTGTACGGCCACATGGGCGGTACTGGCAGTACGCTGGCGCTGCTGATAGCGGTGTTTCTACGCAGCAAAATCTCTAGCCATCAAAAACTCGGTAGAACGGTGCTGGCTCCGGGGTTATTTAATATCAATGAACCGGTTATTTTTGGTTTTCCGGTGCTTTATAACCCACTGATTATGATTCCATTTATTATTTACCCGCAAATAAATTTTGTGATTGCTTATTTCGCTACTCAGTTTGGCATGGTGTCTAAAATCGTGGCCTATGTGCCCTGGTCTGTTCCACCGTTGTTATCCGGCTGGTTAGGTTCTGGCGGTGATTTCCGTAATGTGCTGCTCCAGATAATACTGCTGGCATTAGGCGTTATGATTTATTTGCCGTTCTTAATGGCCTATGAACGCACGATGATAAAAAGCAAAGTGCAAACGCTGGTGAATACACTCTCGGCAGACAACGGCGCAACGAATACGCATGGGTTGGATATTCTGCGCAATAAAACCATCATCCTGACCTGCAATGAAGGGATGTCAACATCCATTATGGCAAAGAAAATGCGTGACTATGCCCAAAGCCAGGGCTGCGAGCTTTCGGTATACGCCGTCAATATTGGGCGTGTTAGCGAGGAATATCACAAGGCGGATCTGATTTTATTGGGGCCACAGGTTGTGTATATGAAAGACGCCATTATGGCGGATATTCATTCTGCCTGCCCGGTAGCCGCTATTCATTCACAATATTTCAGCAAGCTGGATGGGAAATCCGCCCTTGAAGATGCCGCGATGCAATTAGCTGGCGCAAAATAATTTAACAGGAGTTTATTTATGATCCACTCAGCGTTTATTAGCTTTGGGAACAGCTCAACGTGAACAACATTATGGCGCTATGAACGTGACGATTAAGGCTATTCTCAGCCTGGCTTTCCAGCAGCTATTACCATCATTGATAGTTTTATCCTAAGGACGACCTATGCAACGAATTTTGAACTGCCGCGCCAGTGATTTTAATCAGCCGGTGACGGCAATCGCGTTAAAACAGGCGATTAGCGCATCGGAAGGGCGGGTGATTATGGCGGAAGTCGCAGCCAGTGCGGCTGCGTTGTACGGCGAAGTGACCAATGGCGAACTGTTGTGTGCGTTCGGTGCGGATATGCTGCTGGTCAAAGGGATGGACTGCCAGACCCAGCAGATTCAGGGGTGTGAAGGATTACGTCATTTCAAACAACTCACCGGACGATTAATCGGCGTCAGTTTTGAGGTTTTAGCCGAGGATGGTGGGGAGAATACCCGCGCGTGGGACGCTAACCGTGTCGCTCAGGTGGCTGATGCGGACTTCTATTGTCTGACGGCCTACGACAGGCCCGGTGTGACGCCCCAGCGGGTGATGGACGCGCTGGTAAAATTGCGGCAACAAACCGATAAACTGGTGCTGGTGGCAAAATTTTACGCCGCCGGTTTAGCTGACGCCGATGAGTATGCGGCTTATGTTGTCGCCGGAGCGGACGGGGTTATCGTTCCTGCGCCGTCAAGCTGCCGTGGGGCATCGGAAGCGCGCGTGGCTCAGGCGCTCTCGGCGGTGCAAGCGGCTGGCGGATTAGCGATTACGACAATCAGCAGCAGCCAGGAAGGCGCCGACGAGCACACCGTGCGCCAGATTGCTCTTGCCAGTAAGCGTTGCGGTGCTGA
>JBOFJM010000369.1:0-20308 GCA_051656825.1 Kluyvera sp. | reverse complement strand
CTACCCGCATATGTTCTCCGGCGGTCAGCGCCAGCGTATCGCTATTGCTCGTGGTCTGATGCTGGACCGAGACGTGGTGATTGCCGATGAGCCGGTTTCCGCGCTCGATGTGTCGGTGCGTGCGCAGGTGCTGAACCTGATGATGGATTTACAGCAAGAGCTGGGGCTTTCTTACGTCTTTATCTCGCATGACCTGTCGGTGGTGGAACACATCGCGGATGAAGTGATGGTGATGTATCTTGGACGCTGCGTGGAGAAAGGAACGAAAGAGCAAATCTTTAGCAACCCGCGCCATCCGTATACCCAGGCGCTACTGTCTGCGACACCTCGTCTGAATCCGGACGATCGCCGTGAGCGCATTAAACTTACCGGCGAATTGCCAAGCCCACTGAACCCGCCGCCAGGCTGTGCGTTCAACGCCCGCTGCCGTCGCCGGTTTGGGCCATGCACGCAGCTACAGCCGCAGTTGAAAGACTACGGTGGACAGTTAGTGGCGTGTTTTGCGGTAGACCAGGACGAAAACCCGGAGAAAATCGCGTAAGCCAGATAAGGCCTTTACGCTGCGCTCCGGCAAGGTGTGGGAACGAGCATTAAAAAGAGAGCAAAATCAAAGGCCGCAGGGGTTAACCTCTGCGGCCTTTTTCGTTTTATTGTGGGTAAGGAACCCAGTCACCGCCGTTCAGACGAACGTAAGGTTTGCCCTGGTATTGGATAACCACGGCGTTGGCGTTCTCGGAGACGGCAGCCGTTTGCGGCAGGTTGCTGGTCAAGGCCGACCAGTCAACGCTATCTTCGGTGAAGATTTTGCCATCGACAGCGCGGGCGACCAGTTCAGAAACCGCCAGGTAGCTGCTTGGTTGGCTGATATCAATTGCCGTGCCCTGATGCGGCGCTTTCATGCCGAAGAACTTAACGGCTGCCGGAACGTGGGTAATCGATGGGCTAGGGATATCACGCAGACCAGATACCTGCATTTTATCGCCCTGCAACGCAGCGCCGTGTTCTGGCACAACCACGACCATCACGCGACGGCCGGATTTTTCCAGCTCGGTAAAGAAGCTATCCAGCTCATCAAACAGTTTCTTCGCACGAATTTTATAGTCAGCAGGTTTGCTTTGACCCGGCTCGTGGTTGCCATCGTGCAGTGGCAAAATGTTATAGAAGGTGGCCGAACGCCCGCCTGCTTGTTTCTCTTCCGACGTCAACCAACGGTTCAGAACGGCTAAATCGTCATAGACCGGTGAGTTATCAAAGGAACGCAGGTTAACGGCCAGGTTGCTTTGATCCATCAGCGGGCTTTGCATTCCGCCGTATTCACGCACTTCTTTCAGGAAGTCACCGAATACGCCGTCGTGGTCGAGCGCCAGATGCTGGGTGAAGCCCAGTTTTGCCAGATTGTCGAACAGATAGCACTGGTTACCTGCCGGTTGATACAGGTTGGTGTGCGATGGCTGACCGCAGCTTGCGCGCAGTAGACGAATGGCTGCCGGGCCGCTGTAAGACGTCGCAGAGTTAAAGTTGCTAAAGCGAATATCAAAATGCGACCACAATGGATGCTGCATCAGCCCAGCGGCTTCAACATCCGATGTTGCCAGCGAACAGATGTTAATAACCAGCAGGTCAAACGGCTGGGCGTCAGCCGGAAGCTGTGCCGGGAAGGTGGTGGTGCGCTTACTTTCGGCGGCGTAGAAGGAGCTTAACCAGGCGTTCAGATTATCAGACGTAGGCGCTGCGGTTTGCGGCGGAATATCGCTGCTGGTCGAAGCCGTCGCCGTACCGGTGGTCGTCGGTGCAGCGGTTTGTGCCGTTGTCGTGGCGGAATTCTGCCCGGTTGGCCATAACGTAAAGGAAGGGCCGACCAGCGCGCTGACATTCACCCATATCATGGCGATGACCATAAAGACGGTCATGCGAATCCATTGATTTAAAAATAACCATGCCACTAGCAGTACAAAAAATGCACCGACCATCTGCCAGTTGATGAAGCGAGTCACCAGATCCCAAAGATAGCTGGCGCTAAAACCGGCAACCTGCGAGCCCTGGCTTATGATGCTTTCCGGGCCGGGCAGCCAGGTATCATGCCAGAACAGAGCAAAACCAATCGGGATGGCAATCCATTTACGCCAGCGATGCAGACGGTTGTTCGGCAGCGGGAAAAGCAGGAACGCCATAAAAACCAGGTTCAGCATGGCGTGGAAGTTTAGGTATCCGGCCCACAACAAGCCAAACTTGACCAGGAAGTAGAAATTCCAGCCGGAAAGCCCTCGCCAATAATGCCAAAGCGGGGAAGGAAGATTGGCGGCGTTTTGCGTCGATTTAGTCATTTTTTGATTTTGCCCTGACGGCCAGATCCCGGCGTAAGACGCCTACTGGTTTAACATAACGGGGTTTAAGGAAGATCAAACGTAGTGTGTTCACAATGCGTCGCTGATGCATGTGCGCCATATATCCCAGCGGGAAAAAGATCACCGCGCACAGCACAACGAGTTGAATAATATCGCTTATCGACATCATGACGGCGTTCCTTCGGTATCCGTAGACAGGCGGTGAGGCTCGGGATAGCGACGCCAGGCGTTGCCCTCATAGGTCGCGTTAATCACGTTTTTCGGTTTCGGGGCGATATCTAGCGGCTTCGTCCACAGCTCCGGTTTCACGTCGCGCATGTTCACTAACTCAGAAGCGATTTGTTTATCTTCAAACCAAATCATACGGTTAGAGAATATATCGCCGGTCGGCAGTGGGAAAATATGGTTCAGCGCTTTGTCCAGGTCGTTCACGCGGCAAAAAGGCAGGAACAACACCAGACGACGGTCAGCGATAGTCACGATATCGCCCATCCGGTGCGGGCGGCAGAGCGTTAGCGCCTGTTCTACACGCAGGCCTGGCGCAGGCCGCAAGGCGACCATCACACCCTTGCCATCGGCTGGCAGCAACGTGTTGTTCACCACCTTTTGTACCGACTCGCAGAAGGTATCCCAGGTTTGATAACCCTTCAGCTTCAGCGGCTCGGTATTGGCCAACAGCGTGGTTAAGTCTTCCGGTACGTGGCGTGTGTACTGCTGCGTTTGCACGCTCTCAATTAATGTCAGGCAGCGTGATAACGGCGCCGTAGCGGAGATAACCAGGTTAGCACCGCAGCTTAATAGCAGGCGTTCATCAGTAGCACGCAGGCAGGTAGTGACTTCGCGAACAATCAGTTTAATCGCGCTACCGCGCTGGCGGCGGAGGGTATGGATATAGCGGGCAAGCTGCTCTATCTGGCTATTTTGAGTCAACGAGAATATGACCGTCGCGGCCTGTGCGGAACGCGAGGCTTTAAAGACGGCGTCGTTAGTATCGAATAATGTCCAGTGCTCAGAAAGTGCCGGTGCGCCTTCAAGAATATTGATATTACTTAATACCGCTTTTTCATCACTGCGTGGTTGAACGTTCGCCACTTCGTCTTGCGCTAAATGCCAGCCATCGTCTTTTTGAATAATTAGCAGTTGTTGACGTGCGCTTACGCCTTTTTCATTGGACCAAAAAGCGATATCCAGAAGTTGACTATCACCCTGGTAACGTAAACTTGCCAGGCCAGAAAGAGATCGATACTCACCTAATAATAACGAGGTCTGAGCATCTGCATTGATTCTAGGATTAAGAATTAGCAAAGTACATTGATGATATTTTGCCCATTGCTGAGATTTACTCAGCCAATTCTGAATTTTAGCGGAAGGAATATTTCCCCATGCATTGTGGGAGCATAAAAGGATAACGAAATAATTTGTTGGCTCTAATGAACAGAGCAAATCGCGGCGCATGCAGTATAGACCATCAGGATTATTTTGCATGGTGAACAGCGAAATTTTTTTCGGGCCGTGATTACCCTTTATTTCTATGATGTCATTGGGATTTTCTCCCATGCTTATCACTGTCACTTTCGCATCATTTTCTTGTGCGGCAAGGGTCTGGTTCAGCAGACTAACGGCATCTTCATGGCGATCGGTATTAACCCACCACACGCCGCCAGTGGGCATATGGCTGACTTCATCCCACAATGACTGGATGCCAAGAGTAAATATGGGGTTCATTGTGTCCCTCTTATCGACGATAACCCTGTGTATAAGTTTACTAGTGTAAACGTCATAATAAACCTAATATTGAAATTAAATAGCATCAGATCTAGCATGTATACTCTGAATAATGCGAATTATCGCCAGGTTGATAAGTATGTAACTTTTTTGAAACCTGCCTAACTATTTTGCATAACTATGTGGTTGAGATGAGTGAAAGCAAACCGACACATCTGCCATCTGAAGTACGGTGAGTATAAACGAATTTTATGGAAAGGTTGCCCTTCGATTGATGCGGCGTATTCGTATTTTGATTTCTGAGGGCGCTAAAACATGCCAGATAAAGAACCCGTAACATCAGTCGATTCGCAACTCGGTTATACTTTTCAAAATGATTTTCTCGCATTGAGTCGGGCTTTCTCCCTACCCAATATAGATTACACTGATATTTCCCAGCGTGAAAAATTAGCAGCCGCGTTTAAGCGTTGGCCGCTGCTGGCAGAGTTTGCTGAACAAAAAGCCGAACAAAAATAAGGAAGCCATAATGGCTATTCTGGGATTACAGGGCATTCGTGGCGGTGTCGGTACAACGTCCGTCGCGGCGGCGTTAGCGTGGTCATTACAGCAGCTCGGGGAGTCGGTGTTGGTTATCGATGCGTGCCCTGACAACATGCTGCGTCTGTCGTTTAATGATGAGATTTCTCGTGAAAGCGGTTGGGCGCGCGCGCTGCTCGACGGTAAAGATTGGCGTGACGCCGGTTTGCGTTACACCGCACAAGTTGATGTCCTGCCGTTTGGTCGATTACAGCCTGCTGAGCAGCAAAACATTGGTGCGCTGAATGATGTGCTGGCGGCGGTGGTTGACATTGCGCAAACCATCAAACGCGAAGGGCATTATCAGTGGATCTTGCTTGACCTGCCGCACGGTTTCTACCCCTGGACACCTTCGCTGGTGGATCTCTGCGACAACATGCTGACGATTGTCGAGCTTGATGGCAACTGCCATATCCGCCTGCATCAACAACTGCTGCCCGCTCGTTCGCACATTCTGATCAATGGCCTGCGCATGAACAGCCCATTGCAAGACGACCTTTATCTGGTGTGGTTACAGACCCAGCGCCGGATGCTGCCCGTGGTTATTCACTGTGACGAAGCCGTGGCAGAAAGCCTTGCCAATAAGCAACCTCTTGGCGAATACCGCCATGACTCGCTGGCTGCCGAGGAGATGATTACCCTCGCGAACTGGTGTTTGATGCACTATGCCGACCGTCAGGCGGTGGAGGAAAGCGAAACATGATTCGCCTGGCCCACTGGATCTTTGTCCCGCCGGTTTATGCGCGTTTGCAAACGCGCTATCAAGGCTATCGCCACGCCGGGGCTTCCTGGCTCGGTGCAACACTGGCGTGCTTTTGGGTCGCATTAGCCTGGGTTTTTATGCCGCTGGAGAATCCACGCTGGCAGGCGCTGCTTGGGCGCCATGAAGAGCTGTTCCCCCATATTAATTGCCAGCGTCCTCGCCCGTTAGACCCACTGCGCTACGCATTGCAGGCGGTCTGGCTGATGGTCAGCAAATCACCTGAAGAACGTAAACCTACCGAATGGCGTCCGATGGCTGTCATCGATCGGGTGCGCGATCGTTACATTGAGTGGCTGAGCAAATTGCCGGAACGGGTGAGTACGAAAACGCGCCATCTCGATGAGAAAAAAGAGCTGGCGCATCTTAGCCCTAAACTGCGGCGGTTGGTTCTGGGCGTGGCGGTAACGCTGGCGCTGATTCTGTCGCTGGTTTGTATCACGCAGCCGTTTACGCCGCTGGCGCAGTTTATCTTCCTGATGCTGCTGTGGGGTGTGGCCCTGCTGGTGCGGCGTATTCCTGGCCGTTTCTCGGCGCTGATGCTGATTGTTCTGTCGCTGACCGTTTCCTGCCGCTATATCTGGTGGCGCTACACCTCAACGCTTAACTGGAATGACCCTGCGAGCCTTATCTGCGGCTTGATTCTGCTGTTTGCGGAAACCTACGCCTGGATTGTGCTGGTGCTGGGCTACTTCCAGGTGGTGTGGCCGCTGAACCGCCAGCCCGTGCCGCTGCCGAAAGATCTCAACGAATGGCCGACGGTGGATATTTTCGTGCCGACCTACAACGAAGACCTGAACGTGGTGAAAAACACCGTTTACGCTTCGCTTGGGATCGACTGGCCGAAAGACAAAGTGGCTATCTGGATACTGGATGACGGGGCGCGCGAAGAGTTCCGCCAGTTTGCCAAAGACGTGGGCGTGCATTATGTCGCGCGTACAACGCATGAACATGCGAAAGCGGGCAACATCAACAATGCGCTTAAGCTTGCGAAAGGTGAGTTCGTGGCGATTTTCGACTGCGACCACGTGCCGACGCGCTCGTTCCTGCAAATGACGATGGGCTGGTTCCTGAAGGATAAAAAGCTGGCGATGATGCAGACGCCGCACCACTTCTTCTCGCCGGATCCGTTTGAACGCAACCTGGGCCGCTTTCGTAAAACGCCAAACGAAGGGACGCTGTTCTACGGGCTGTTGCAGGACGGTAACGACATGTGGGATGCCACTTTCTTCTGTGGCTCCTGTGCGGTTATCCGCCGTGAGCCGCTGGACTCCATTGGCGGTATCGCCGTTGAGACTGTCACCGAAGATGCGCACACCTCGTTGCGTTTGCACCGCCTGGGCTACACTTCTGCGTATATGCGCTTGCCGCAGGCGGCGGGGCTGGCGACGGAAAGTTTGTCTGCGCACATTGGTCAGCGTATTCGCTGGGCGCGCGGCATGGTGCAAATATTCCGTCTCGACAACCCCTTGTTTGGTAAGGGGTTAAAGTTGGCGCAGCGCTTGTGTTACGTCAATGCGATGTTCCACTTCCTGTCTGGCGTGCCGCGATTAATCTTCCTGACGGCTCCGCTGGCCTTCCTGTTGCTGCACGCCTACATCATCTACGCCCCGGCGTTGATGATTGCGCTTTTCGTCTTGCCGCACATGATTCACGCCAGCCTCACCAACTCGAAGATTCAGGGCAAGTTCCGCCACTCCTTCTGGAGTGAAATCTACGAAACCGTGCTGGCCTGGTACATCGCGCCGCCAACGATGGTGGCGCTGTTTAACCCGCACAAAGGCAAGTTCAACGTAACGGCGAAGGGCGGCCTGGTGGAAGAAGAGTACGTCGATTGGGTTATCTCGCGACCGTACATTTACCTCGTGCTGTTGAACCTGGTGGGCGTGGCGTTTGGTATCTGGCGCTACATGTACGGCCCGGCAGATGAGCACTTCACCATTTGGGTGAGCCTGGTCTGGGTGTTCTATAACCTGATTATTCTCGGTGGCGCGGTGGCGGTGTCGGTGGAAAGTAAACAGGTGCGCCGCTCGCACCGCGTTGAAATCACCATGCCTGGCGCCATCGCCCGCGAAGATGGGCATCTGTTCTCTTGTACAGTACGTGACTTCTCCGACGGCGGTGTCGGTATTCAGATCAACGGTGACGCGCAGGTGCTGGAAGGGCAGCAGGTTAACTTACTGCTCAAGCGTGGCCAGCAAGAATATGTCTTCCCGACCCAGGTTGTGCGTGTACAGGGGAGTGAAGTGGGGCTAAAACTGCTGCCAATGACGACCCGTCAACATATTGATTTTGTGCAGTGTACGTTTGCGCGTGCGGATACGTGGGCGCTTTGGCAGGACAGCTTCCCGGAAGATAAACCGCTGGAAAGTCTGATGGATATCCTGAAGCTGGGGTTCCGTGGTTACCGCCATCTGGCCGAGTTTTCGCCGCCAGTGGCAAAAGAAATTTTCCGGTCGCTCACCTCGCTGGTGGCGTGGGTGGCCTCGTTTGTACCGCGTCGTCCTGAACGACAGGCTGCTCTCGAACATCCGCTATCGGCTATGGCTCAACAATAATGATGATTACACGATGAAAAGAAACCTTTCCTGGATTTGTGCAGTGGCAGTGGGCGTAGGTAGTTTACTGCCGCTCACGACGCATTCGGAACCTACGACAGAGGTGTCGGTAACGCCGACTGTGCAGGATAATTCCGTGGCTTCAACGGCAGCGCTGGTGAACACTCCGGTCGTGGTGGAAGATGCGCCGTCACGCGACGTAAAACTTTCTTTTGCCCAGATTGCGCCACCGCCGGGTAGCATGGTGCTGCGCGGCTCTAACCCGTCTGGCGGGGTAGAGTTTGGGATGCGTAGCGACGAAGTGGTGTCGAAAGCGATGCTGAACCTGACCTACACGCCATCGCCGTCATTGCAGCCTGTTACCTCGCAGCTCAAGGTCTATCTCAACGAAGAGTTGATGGATGTGCTGCCGGTTACCAAAGAGCAGCTCGGTAAAAAGGTAACGGCACAAGTGCCGGTTGACCCGCTGTACATCACCGACTTTAACCGTGTTCGTCTTGAGTTTGTGGGCCATTACCGCGACGTGTGCGAAAATCCATCCAGTACCACCATCTGGCTGGACGTAGGCCGCAACAGCTCGCTGGATTTAACCTACCAGGCGCTGAAAGTGCGTAATGACCTGTCGCATTTCCCTGTGCCGTTCTTCGATGCGCGTGATAACCGCGCGCTGAAACTGCCGATGGTATTCGCCGCATCGCCGGATCTGCCACAGCAGCAGGCAGCGGGGATTATCGCCTCTTGGTTTGGTGCGAAATCCGGCTGGCGCGGCCAGACCTTCCCGGTCTTGTTCAACACCCTGCCAGAAAGCAACGCGATTGTTTTTGCCACCAACGACAGCCGCCCGGACTTCCTGCGTGACCATCCGGCGGTAAAAGCGCCGACCATTGAAATCGTCAACCATCCGAACAACCCCTACATGAAACTGCTGGTTGTGTTTGGTCGCGATGATAAAGACCTGCTGAAAGCGGCGCAGGGGATTGCCTCTGGCAATATTCTGTTCCGTGGCGACAGTGTTACGGTTAATGAAGTGAAACCGTTGATGGCGCGCGCGCCGTACGATGCGCCGAACTGGGTACGTACTGACCGTCCAGTGACTTTCGGTGAGCTGAAAACCTATGAACAGCAGCTCCAGTCTACGGGCCTGCAACCGACGTCGATTAACCTGGCGCTGAATCTGCCGCCGGATCTGTACCTGCTGCGTAGCACCGGCATCGACATGGATTTGAAATATCGCTACACCATGCCTGCGGTCAAAGACAGCTCGCGCATGGACATCAGCCTTAATAACCAGTTCTTACAGTCGTTTAGCCTGAACAGCACCCAGGACGTCAACAAACTGTTGATGCGTTTGCCGGTGTTGCAAGGCCTGCTCGATGGTAAAAACGATGTCAGCATTCCGGCGCTGCGTCTGGGCGCGATAAACCAACTGCGCTTTGACTTCCAGTACATGAACCCAATGCCAGGCGGCACGGTGGATAACTGCGTGACCTTCCAGCCGGTGCAAAACCACGTCGTGCTGGGTGACGACTCGACTATCGACTTCTCGAAGTATTATCACTTCCTGCCGATGCCGGATCTGCGCACCTTTGCCAACGCGGGCTTCCCGTTCACACGGATGGCGGATTTGTCTGACACCACTATCGTGATGCCGAAAAAACCGACCGAAGAACAGATCACCACCATGCTGAACACCGTGGGCGTGTTGGGTGGACAAACCGGTCTGGCTGGCTCGAACATGACGATTATCGACGACGGTAGTCAGATTAAAGATAAAGACGCCGACCTGCTGCTGATTGGCTCTATCCCGCAATCGCTGAAAGATGATAAGCACATCGACATGCTGGTGGATGCCACGCAGAGCTGGGTGAATACGCCGGTTCGTCACAACGACAGCCCAAGTATTTACCTGGATGCAGAAGATCAGAAAGCCAGCGTACAGACGGAAATCACCTCGTCTGGGCCGATGGCGGCTATCGTGAGTTTTGAATCGCCGTATCACAAACAACGTAGCGTCGTGGCGCTGCTGGCCGATAGCGACAAAGGCTACAACCTGCTGAACGGTGCGCTGGAAGACAGCGGTAAACGAGCCGCGATGTTTGGCTCGGTATCGGTTATCCGCGAATCTGGCGTCAACAGCCTGCGCGTGGGCGATGTTTACTACGTCGGTCACCTGCCGTGGTTTGAACGCGTATGGTTTGCGCTCTCTAACCACCCAATCCTGCTGGCTATCTTTGCCGCAATCAGCATCGTACTGCTGGCGTGGGTACTGTGGCGTCTGCTGCGTATTATCAGCCGCCGTCGTTTGAACCCGGAAGATGAGTAAGCCGTGATGAAAATGCTACGCTGGATAGTTGTGCTATGCGCCCTTAGCGGCCAGGTTCAGGCCGCCTGCAACTGGCCTGCCTGGGAGCAGTTCAAAAAAGAGTATGTCAGCGCGGAAGGGCGCGTGATTGACACCAGCGATGCCCGCAAGATAACCACCTCGGAGGGGCAAAGCTACGGGCTGTTCTTTGCCCTCGCGGCGAACGACCAGAAAATGTTTACGTCTTTGCTGAACTGGACGCAGAACAACCTGGCCGAAGGCTCCTTGAGTGAACACCTCCCCGCCTGGCTGTGGGGGAAAAAGAGCGATACAGAATGGACGGTGTTGGACACCAACTCGGCGTCTGACTCCGATGTCTGGATTGCCTGGACACTGCTGGAAGCGGGCCGACTGTGGAAAAACGACGACTACACCGCCACCGGTAAAGCGCTGCTGGCGAAAATCGCCGAAGCCGAAGTGGTAAAAGTGCCCGGTTTAGGGCTGATGCTGCTGCCTGGTCGCGTGGGCTTTGCCGAAGAGACTCGCTGGCGCTTCAACCCAAGCTACCTGCCGCCGCAGGTAGCGCAATACTTTAGCCGTTTCGGCGCGCCGTGGACGACGCTTCGGGACACCAACCTGAAACTGCTGATGGACACCGCGCCAAAAGGCTACTCCCCGGACTGGGTGAGCTATGACAAAAAGCGCGGCTGGCTGCTTCAGGAAGGCGACATTATTGGCAGCTACGACGCCATTCGCGTCTATTTGTGGGTGGGGATGATGAACGACGCTGACCCGCAAAAAGCGCGCCTGTTGAAACGCTTTAACGCGATGGCAGCACAGACCGTCAAGCAGGGGCTTCCTCCAGAAAAAGTGGCGATTGCCAGCGGCAAAGTCACCGGCAACGGCCCGGTGGGCTTCTCTGCATCGTTACTGCCATTTTTACAAGATCGTGACGCGCAGGCGATCCAACGCCAGCGTGTGACCGACAATTTTCCCAGCGCGGATGCTTATTATAATTATGTTCTGGCGCTCTTCGGCCAGGGCTGGGATCAACACCGTTTTCGCTTCAGCGCCCGCGGCGAATTACTACCTGACTGGGGCCAGGAATGCGCAAGTTCACACTAAGTTTAATCACTCTTTCTCTGGGTCTATCGATAGTACCGCCTGGCTATGCGGATATGTCGGCAGAGGAGCATTTGCTCAGCCAGGTACGTTTAGGCGAGGCCAGCAAACGTGATGATTTGGTCGAGCAATCGCTGTACCGTCTGGAGCTGATTGATCCCAATAATCCACAGGTGCTGGCGGCTCGCTTGCGCTATCTGCTGCGTCAGAACAACACGGCGGGCGCACAAAAGCAGTTGGACAAACTGGCGAAGGTCGCGCCTGACTCAACCGAGTATAAATCAGCACGCGTTGAGATGGGCTTAAACGGCAGCGCGGGGCGCCAGGCGCTCCAGCAGGCGCGTCTACAGGCGACAACGGGGCACGTCCCGGAAGCGGTCGCGAACTTCGAAAAAGCCTTTGACGGCACACCGCCGGACGGCGACCTGGCGGCGGAATACTGGTCAACGGTGGCCCGAATTCCGGCGCGTGAGGCCGAGGCGTTTCGCCATCTGCAAGAGTTGAATAAACAAAATCCAGGCAACGTCACGCTCCAGGCGACGTTGGCGAACCTCTATCTGTCTAACGACCAGCGCGACGCCGCATATGCCATTCTGGAACAGATGGCGCGTGCGTCGGGTGGCCGTGGAACGGCGGCCGACATTTGGCTGGGCGCCATTAAAAAACAGCCGACCAGCCCAGGCAGCGTGAAGGCATTGCAGCGCTTCCTCGAAAGCATTGACACGGGTGAACAGGCTAACGATGCCCGTACCATGCTGGCGGAACAGCAAAAACAGCTGGCTGACCCCGCTTTCTGTGCGAAAGCGATAGCCGCTGAAGCCCAAGACAATAAATCGCAGACCTGGCAACTTTACTGGCCGCTGCTGCGCAAAGGCGATGCGGCGCTGAAAGCCAATAACCTCGCCCAGGCGGAAAACCTCTATCAGCAAGCGCATAAACTCGACGGCACTGACAGCTATGCGGTACAGGGGTTAGGTGATGTTGCGATGGCGCGTAAAGATAACGCCAGCGCAGAGCGTTTCTATCAACAGGCCTTGCGTCTTGACCGCACCAATAGCGGCTCGGTGCGTGGCCTGGCGAATATCTATCGCGCGGAGTCACCGGAAAAAGCGACCGCTTTTATCAACAGCCTCTCTGCCAGCCAACGCCGCAGTATTGATGATATCGAACGCAGCCTGACCAACGACCGTTTGTCGCAGCAGGCTGAAGCGTTTGAAAAACAAGGCAAGTGGGCGCAGGCCGCAGAAGTACAGCGCCGCCGCTTAGCGTTATCGCCGGACGATGTCTGGACAACGTATCGGTTAGCGAGCGACCTGGTGAGCGCCGGAAAACAGAGCGAAGGCGACAGCCTGATGCTGAACCTGGCGCGTAAGAAACCGAACGATGCCGATCAAGTCTACGCTTACAGCCTGTATTACTCCGGCAACGGCCAGGATCAAGCGGCGTTGGCGCATTTAGCCGCGCTGCCGAAGGCGCAGTGGAACGATAATATTCGTGAGCTGGACGCGCGTTTGCGCAGCGATCAACTGATTGCGCAGGCCAACCGTCTGCGTGACGCCGGGCAAGAAGAGCAGGCTATCGCGTTGCTGAAACAACAGCCGGAGTCCACGCGTCTGCACTCGACGCTTGCCGACTGGGCGCAGCAACGGGGCGACACCGCCGCCGCGCTGAGTGAGTACAATGCGGTGCTGGCCAAAGATCCGCAGGATGAAGATGCCATTCTGGGGCTGGCGGAAGTGTACGCCGCCGACGGTAATAAACTGGCGGCGCGCCAGCAGTTGAGCAAACTGCCGACGACCGGCGAGCGCTCAATCAACACCCAACGCCGCATTGCGCTGGTGAATGCCCAACTGGGCGATACCGCCACCGCGCAGAAAATGCTGACGGCGATTGTACCGCAGGCAAAATCGCAGCCGCCATCAATGGAAAGCGCAATGGTGATGCGTGATGCCGCGCGCTATCAGGCGCTGGACGGCAACCCGAAACAGGCGCTGGATACCTATAAAGACGCGATGGTTGCGGCAGAAATTACGCCAACGCACCCACAGGATAACGACACCTTCACCCGTCTGACGCGTAATGATGAGAAGGACGATTGGCTCAAGCGCGGTGTGCGTAGCGATGCCGCCGACCTGTATCGTCAGCAAGATTTAAACGTCACGCTGCAACACGATTTCTGGGGTTCCAGCGGGACGGGCGGTTATTCAGATTTGAAAGCGCACACCACTATGTTGCAGGTGGATGCACCGCTGTCGGATGGACGCATGTTCTTCCGTTCCGATTTCGTCAACATGGACGCCGGGACGTTTGAAACCAAAAAAGATGGCAGCTATTCCGATCAGTGGGGCACGTGTGATTTAGCCAAATGCTACGGTTCGCGAAACCAGGGCGACCGTGGCGCGAGCGTTGCTGTCGGCTGGAAAAACGACACCTGGGATATGGACATCGGGACGACACCGATGGGCTTCAACGTGGTGGACGTTGTCGGTGGCTTAAGCTACAGCAGCGATATTGGCCCACTGGGTTACACGGTGAATGCACACCGTCGTCCTGTCTCTAGCTCATTGCTGGCCTTCGGCGGGCAGAAAGATAACGCTAACGACGGGCATTCGGGAACCACCTGGGGCGGCGTTCGTGCCAACGGCGGCGCGCTGAGCCTGAGCTACGATAAAGGCGAAGCCAACGGCGTATGGGCTTCTCTGGGCGGCGACCAGTTAACCGGTAAAAATGTGGCGGATAACTGGCGCGTGCGCTGGATGACCGGCTACTACTACAAAGTGATCAACGAGAATAACCGCCGCGTCACGGTGGGGCTGAACAATATGATTTGGCACTACCAGAAAGATCTCAGCGGTTATACCCTCGGCCAGGGCGGCTACTATAGCCCGCAGGAATATGTGTCGTTCGCCGTACCGGTAAACTGGCGTCAGCGCACGGAAAACTGGTCATGGGAGCTGGGGGGATCTGTCTCGTGGTCGCATTCACGTAACCGCACCGAAAATCGTTATCCGTTGCTGGGTCTGGTGCCGGAGCAATGGCGAACAGATGCCAGCGATGATGTGAACAAGGGCAGCAGCAGCCAGGGCTTTGGTTACACGGCGCGTGCACTGGTGGAACGTCGCGTGACTTCTAACTGGTTTGTCGGCGCGGCGGTTGATATTCAACAGGCTAAGGATTACACGCCAAGCCATGCGTTGCTGTACGTTCGTTACTCCGCTGCGGGTTGGCAGGGTGATTTGGATCTGCCTCCGCAGCCGTTAGTGCCGTACGCTGACTGGTAAGTCTTTCCATCCTGTCCGACGTAGCATTATAAAAAGCAGTGTTGAGTTAATCCTGAATCACCCTATTGGTGATTCAGGTCAACCAGTCTCAGATATGATGAGTATATCGGTATTCATCTTATATAACCCATTAGCCTGGCGGGTTATAATCCCCGCCCGAGTCGTTTTTTGACTTTATCGCCATCCTCGTTATTCTCAATGCCTGAGCAATACGTTCGTACAAGTGGAGAGCTCTTTTGCGCGTTAGCCGTTCACTCACAATAAAACAAATGGCGATGGTTTCTGTCGTTACCATGCTGTTTTTATTCATTTTTTGTTTTATTTTGCTATTCCACTTTGTTCAGCAGGATCGCTACAACACGGCTACGCAATTAGAAAGCATCGCGCGTTCTGTGCGCCAACCTCTGTCTGCCGCCATTCTGAAGGCCGATATTCCTGAGGCTGAGACAATTCTTGAACGTATTCAACCTGCGGGAATCGTCAGCCGGGCAGATGTAGTGTTACCGAACCAATTTCAGGCGCTGCGGATGAGCTTTATCCCTGAGCGCCCCATTCCGGTCAGCATAACGCGTATTTTTGAATTACCGGTGCAGATTTCGCTGCCGCTCTATTCGCTAGAGCGCCCGGCAAACCCGCAGCCGCTGGCGTATCTGGTGCTCCAGGCCGACTCATACAGGATGTATAAGTTCGTCATGAGTGCTCTGGCGACGATAGTAACCGCTTACTTTCTTTTGGTGCTGATTCTGACGGTTGCCCTGACATGGTGTATCAACCGTTTGATTGTCAGGCCGCTGCGCACCATTGCTTATGAAATTCACGACCTGCCGGGGGCGGATCGCATTGGTCATCAGTTGACTATACCGCGTTTGCACCATGACGATGAGCTGGGCACGCTGGTGCGCAGCTATAACCGCAACCAGCAGGCATTATTGCGTCAGTACGACGAACTTAGCGGCCAATCGACGCGTTTCCCGGTATCTCAACTGCCGAATAAAGCCTTCCTGCTGGGGCTTCTGGAGCAGAGCGTAGCGCGTAAAACACCGGTTGCCCTGCTGGCCATTGCCTGTGAAACCTTGCAGGACACCGCCGGCGTGCTGAAAGAAGCGCAGCGTGAAATCCTGCTGCTGACGCTGGCGGAGAAAATCAAACAGGTGATTACGCCGCGCATGGTGCTGGCGCAGATTAGCGGCTATGACTTTGCGATTCTGGCCTACGGCATTAAAGAGCCGTGGCATGCGATTACGCTTGGTCAGCAAGTGCTCACTATCGTAAGTGAGTTACTGCCGTTGCAGGGGATTCAACTGCGCCCAAGCGCCAGCATCGGTATCGCGATGTACAGCGATGACCTGACGGCAGAACAACTGTACCGCCGCTCGCTCTCTGCCGCGTTTACCGCACGTCGCAAGGGTAAAAACCAGATTGAGTTCTTCGACCCGGATCAAATGGTCAAGGCGCAAAAACGCCTGACCGAAGAGAGCGATATCCTGATGGCGCTGGATAATCAACAGTTTGCCATCTGGTTACAGCCGCAGGTCGAAACCGCGACGGGCAAAGTCTGTAGCGCCGAAGCGCTGCTGCGCCAACGCCAGCCGGACGGCAACTGGGCGCTGCCGAATGATCTTATCGACAGTATCGAGTCCTGTGGCCTGATGGTCACCGTGGGCCATTGGGTGCTGGAAGAGTCGTGCCGCCAGCTAGCAGCGTGGCAGGCGCGCGGGATTATGATGCCGCTTTCGGTGAATATTTCCGCCCTCCAGTTGCTGCACCACGATATGGTTTCGGACATGCTGGCGCTGCTTAACCGTTATCGTATTGCGCCGGGTACGCTGATTCTTGAAGTGACCGAGAGCCGCCGTATTGATGATCCGAAAGCGGCGGTGGCCATTTTACGCCCGCTACGTAACGCTGGGGTGCGCATTGCGCTGGATGATTTCGGTATGGGCTACGCTGGGTTACGCCAGTTGCAACATATGAAATCCGTGCCGGTCGATATCTTGAAAATTGACAAAATGTTCATTGATTCGCTACCGGAAGACGCCAGCATGGTGGCGGCTATCATCCAACTTGGCCGTAGCCTTGAATTGAAAATGGTCGCTGAAGGTGTTGAAAATAAAGAACAATATGAGTGGCTGAAAGAGTCGAAAGTTGACATATTGCAGGGCTTCTTGTTCGCGCGCGCGGTCCCTGCGGAGGTATTCGAACAGGACTATCTCAGTGAGGAGAATTCACTGCTACCGGAGGGTAATCGCGAGTGATTGTGCGTGTCAGCTCAAAGTTTTAACAATTAAGTATCAAATTAACGTACAAATATTTCGCTTATGTTTCTCGGATGTTATTTTGTGCCAACAGGTGAAAATAATCCCTACTTATCCTGTGGCTATAGCTTAAGGACATCCTATGAAAACCTCTTTCTTCAAAAGCCTCTATTTCCAGGTGTTGAGCGCGATAGTGATCGGCATATTGCTCGGTCACTATTACCCGGAATTAGGGGCGCAAATGAAACCGCTCGGCGATGCCTTCGTCAAACTGATTAAAATGATTATCGCGCCGGTTATCTTTTGTACGGTCGTTACCGGAATCGCGGGCATGGAAAGTATGAAAGCGGTAGGCCGCACCGGCGCGGTTGCATTGCTGTACTTTGAAGTGGTCAGCACCATCGGGCTGATTATCGGGCTGATTATCGTTAACGTGATTCAACCCGGCGCGGGGATGAACGTCGATCCCGCAACGCTGGATGCAAAAGCGGTCGCTATCTACGCCGAACAGGCAAAAGATCAGGGGATTATCGCCTTCTTGATGGATGTTATCCCGTCGAGTGTGATTGGCGCGTTCGCTAGCGGCAACATTCTCCAGGTGCTGCTGTTTGCGGTGATGTTTGGCTTTGCGCTGCACCGCCTGGGAAATAAAGGCCAGTTGATTTTCAACGTTATTGAAAGTTTCTCGCAGGTTATTTTCGGCATCATCAACATGATTATGCGCCTCGCGCCGATTGGCGCATTCGGGGCGATGGCGTTCACCATCGGTAAATACGGGGTGGGTACGCTGGTGCAGTTGGGGCAGTTGATTCTGTGCTTCTACATCACCTGTATTCTGTTTGTGGTGGTGGTGCTTGGCTCGATTGCCCGCGCGACCGGGTTCAGCATTTTCAAATTTATCCGCCATATCAAAGAAGAACTGCTGATTGTTCTGGGTACGTCTTCCTCTGAGTCGGCGCTGCCGCGTATGCTCGATAAGATGGAAAAGCTCGGTTGCCGTAAGTCGGTTGTGGGGCTGGTTATCCCAACCGGTTACTCATTTAACCTCGATGGCACGTCGATTTATCTGACGATGGCCGCCGTGTTTATCGCGCAGGCGACCAACAGCCACATGGATATTTTCCATCAGATTACGCTGTTAGTGGTGCTGCTGCTCTCTTCTAAAGGGGCGGCGGGCGTTACCGGCAGTGGGTTCATCGTGCTGGCGGCGACGCTTTCTGCGGTAGGGCATTTACCGGTGGCGGGCCTGGCGCTGATTCTTGGTATCGACCGCTTTATGTCTGAAGCGCGCGCGCTGACTAACCTGATTGGTAACGGCGTTGCGACGATTGTTGTGGCAAAGCGCGTGAAACAATTGGATGCCAAACAGTTGGATGATGTGCTCAATAACCGTCCATCTGTGGAAAAACCGCACGAATTATCCTCTTAATATCCCCACTTATGCCCGTACTCCCTTGCTGGAGTGTGGGCTCCTGCGCATAATTAGGCGGCGTCATTAATCGGCGGTGATAGCCTAACGCTGCCATAAATATTATTTTCTTAGCCATGTGACGTTTTTGCGATCGTGTGGTCTAAATGGCGTATTTACTTCATTATTTTAGGCAAACGCCGTCTGGCGGTTGTCTTTTATACTTTCAGCGCTGCAAGCATGTCGCTTGAGTGGTGAAGGGATAACCAGGAACGTTCATCAGGGGTTCACATGCAGGGCACAAAAATTCGACTTTTAGCTGGTGGTTTGCTGATGATGGCAGCGGCCAGTTATGTGCAGGCAGAAGCGCTCCAGCCGGACCCGGCCTGGCAACAAGGTACGCTGCCGAATGGTTTTCAGTGGCAGGTACTCGCAACGCCGCAACGCCCGAGTGACCGTATAGAGATTCGGCTCTCGGTTGATATTGGTTCGCTGAATGAAAGCGCGCAACAAACTGGCTATAGCCACCTCATTCCTCGCATTGCGCTCACGCAAAGCGGCAGCCTGCCAACCATGCAGGCGCGCTCTATGTGGCAGCAGGGCATTGACCCAAAACACCCGCTGCCGCCCGCGATTGTCTCGTACGACTACACCCGCTTTAACCTGAGCTTGCCAAACAACCGCAGCGACCTGCAAAAAGAGGCGCTGAACTGGCTGGCAAGTTCGATGGGTAAATTGGATATCTCGCCGAAAAGCGTTAACTATGCGCTAAGCGTGCAGGATATGGTGGCGACATGGCCACAAGATACAAAAGAAGGTTGGTGGCGTTATCGCCTGAAAGGCTCCACCATGCTGGGGCACGATCCGGCGGAGCCGCTGAAGCTGCCGGTCGATGAAAAGCAACTGACGGATTTCTACCAGAAATGGTATACGCCGGACGCGATGACGCTGATTATTGTCGGTAACGTCGATAGTCGGGCGACGATTGAACAGATAAGCAAAGCGTTTGGTGAGCTGAAAGGCAAGCGTGAAACGCCAGCGGTGATGCCTACGCTGTCGCCTCTGCGCCCGGAAGCGGTCAGCATTATGACCGATGCGGTGCGCCAGGATCGCCTGTCGATTATGTGGGATGCGCCGTGGCAGCCTATCCGCGAATCTGCCGCGTTGTTGCGCTACTGGCGTGCCGACCTGGCGCGTGAAGCGCTGTTCTGGCATATCCAGCAGAAACTCAGCCGCACCAACTTGAAAGATATCGGCCTGGGCTTTGATTGCCGCGTGTTGTACCTGCGCGCGCAGTGCGGTATCAACCTTGATTCACCGGGCGAGAAGCTGGAAAGCAACCTTAATCTGGTCGCGCGTGAACTGGCGACGGTGCGCGATAACGGTCTGCCGGAAGATGAGTTTAATGCGCTGATTTCGCAGAAAAAACTGGAGCTGCAAAAACTGTTTGCCACCTATGCGCGAATGAACACCGATGTGCTGATTAGCCAGCGCGTGCGTTCTTTGCAAAACCAGGTGGTCGATATTGCGCCAGAGCAGTATCAGAAGCTGCGTCAGAGTTTCCTCGATTCACTGTCGGCGGATATGTTGAACCAGGATTTGCGCCAGCAGCTATCGCAGGATATGGCGTTGATTTTGCAGCAGCCAACCGGTGAGCCTGAATTCAATATGAAGGACTTGCAGGATACCTGGAGCAAAATCATGCTGGCGTCGAAGCCTGAAGCGGAATCTGCGGCGGTGAGTGATGATGGACATCAGGATGTGACGGATATTCCTCAGGCGCAGTAATGTTGCCCTCATCAGACGAAAAAAAACCTCTTCCACCAGGAATAATGCTTGTCAGTTAAGTGCCACATTCCGTTCACCTGACGTTTTGTAGAACATGAAGCCTCTGTACCTGTGAACGGGTCAAGGGGGACTGCCGAGTCCCCCTTGACAATCCCTGCGGCCCCGCAGGGAAATCGGTGCTTCGCACT
>JBOFJM010000368.1:0-8829 GCA_051656825.1 Kluyvera sp. | reverse complement strand
GCGGAAGGGTTGTTTAAAGAAGAACGTATTATCACCTCCGCTCAGCAAGCGGACATCACCGTGGGCGATGGTAGCCACGTTATTAACTTCTGCGCCAATAACTACCTGGGCCTGGCCAATCACCCTGAGCTGATTAACGCCGCGAAAGCAGGCATGGACAGCCACGGTTTTGGTATGGCGTCAGTGCGTTTTATCTGCGGCACGCAGGACAGCCACAAAGTGCTGGAGAAGAAGCTGGCGGAGTTCCTCGGGATGGAAGATGCGATTCTGTACTCCTCTTGCTTCGATGCTAACGGCGGCCTGTTTGAAACGCTGCTGGGCGCAGAAGATGCAATTATCTCCGACGCGCTAAACCACGCCTCTATCATTGACGGTGTGCGCCTGTGTAAAGCGAAGCGTTTCCGCTACGCCAATAATGATATGCAAGAGCTGGAAGCTCGCCTGAAAGAAGCGCGTGAAGCCGGTGCACGCCATGTGCTGATTGCTACTGACGGCGTGTTTTCAATGGATGGCGTTATCGCCAACCTGAAAGGCGTGTGTGACCTGGCCGATAAATACGACGCGCTGGTGATGGTCGATGACTCTCACGCCGTCGGCTTTGTGGGCGAGAATGGTCGTGGCTCGCATGAATACTGTGAAGTTATGGGCCGTGTGGATATCATCACTGGCACATTGGGCAAAGCGCTGGGCGGCGCGTCCGGCGGCTACACCGCAGCGCGCAAAGAGGTGGTGGAGTGGCTGCGTCAGCGCTCACGCCCGTATCTGTTCTCCAACTCGCTGGCTCCGGCGATTGTTTCCGCGTCTATCAAAGTGCTGGAGATGGTGGAGTCTGGCGCAGAACTGCGTGACCGCCTGTGGGCTAACGCCCGTCTGTTCCGTGAAAAAATGACCGCCGCAGGCTTTACGCTAGCAGGCGCTGACCACGCGATTATCCCGGTGATGCTCGGCGACGCGGTCATCGCGCAAAACTTCGCTCGTGAGCTGCAAAAAGAAGGCATCTATGTGACTGGGTTCTTCTTCCCGGTCGTACCAAAAGGCCAGGCGCGTATTCGCACTCAAATGTCGGCAGCGCATACGACGGCACAAATTGAACGTGCGGTGGAAGCCTTTACCCGCATCGGTAAACAACTGGGCGTGATTGCCTAAGGGTGTGAGATGAAAGCGTTATCGAAACTGAAAGCGGAAGAAGGGATCTGGATGACCGATGTCCCGGAACCGGAACTCGGCCATAACGACCTGCTGATTAAAATTCGCAAAACCGCTATCTGCGGCACAGATGTGCATATCTACAACTGGGACGAATGGTCACAGAAAACCATTCCAGTACCGATGGTTGTAGGGCATGAATACGTTGGTGAAGTGGTCGGTATTGGCCAGGAAGTACGTGGTTTTAAGGTTGGCGATCGCGTCTCTGGTGAAGGCCATATTACCTGTGGCCACTGTCGTAACTGCCGTGGCGGCCGCACTCACCTGTGCCGTAATACTATCGGCGTGGGGGTGAACCGTCCCGGTTGCTTCGCCGAGTATCTGGTGATTCCGGCCTTTAACGCTTTCAAAATCCCGGACAATATCTCCGACGATCTGGCGTCTATCTTTGACCCATTCGGTAATGCGGTGCATACCGCGCTCTCCTTTGACCTGGTGGGCGAAGATGTGCTGGTTTCCGGCGCAGGCCCGATTGGCATTATGGCGGCGGCGGTGGCAAAACACGTTGGCGCACGCAATGTAGTCATCACTGATGTGAATGAATACCGCCTTGAGCTGGCGCGCAAAATGGGCGTTACCCGCGCGGTGAACGTCTCGAAAGAGAGCCTCAATGATGTGATGGCTGAGCTTGGCATGACCGAAGGCTTCGACGTTGGCCTGGAGATGTCCGGCGCACCGCCAGCATTCCGCGCAATGCTCGATACCATGAACCACGGCGGGCGTATTGCGATGCTTGGGATCCCACCATCGGATATGTCTATCGACTGGAACAAAGTTATCTTTAAAGGTTTGTTTATTAAAGGTATCTACGGTCGTGAAATGTTCGAAACCTGGTACAAAATGGCGGCGCTGATTCAGTCTGGTCTCGATCTCTCGCCAATTATCACGCACCGTTTCGGCATTGATGATTTCCAGAAAGGCTTCGATGCGATGCGTTCTGGTCAGTCCGGCAAAGTGGTGTTGAGCTGGGATTAATCGCCTTCATGCTAGAGTGAGTGTATGTTGTCCCCAGATTTAAACTCTGGGGATTTTTTCATGTTCTGGCGCAGCGGGGCCGCATCGTTTGTACTGACCTTTTGCGTTCGAATATGTTAAATATTGCCGTTAATTATACTGTTTGGCAGGATTTTATATGACCTATACTCCCGGTCTCCTGAGCGTCATCATGCCGCTTTACAACACGGGCGAACCGTTTATCGCGTGTATGGATTCGCTGATTGCGCAAACCTGGAAGAATATTGAGATTATCATTGTTAATGATGGCTCGACGGATAACTCCGCAGAACTCGCCCAAGCTTATGCGGACAAATATCCGCATGTTCATCTGCTGCACCAGCGTAATGCCGGTGTCTCGGCGGCGCGCAATACCGGCATGGAGATTGCGAAGGGTGAGTACATCGCTTACGTCGATGCCGATGATATTGCTTATCCCAAAATGTACGAAACGCTGATGACGATGGCGCTGAATGACAACCTCGACGTGGCGCAGTGCAATGCCGACTGGTGTCAGGCAGAAACGGGAGCCACGCGGGCGTCTATTCCGCTCGATCGTATTCGTTCTACCGAGGTGATGACCGGGCCTGATTGGCTGCGTAAAGGGCTGGCGAGCCGCCGCTGGCGTCACGTGGTATGGATGGGCGTATACCGCCACCAAACCATCATTGACGCAGGGCTGACGTTTATTCCTGGCCTGCACCACCAGGACATCATCTGGTCTACTGAGTTTATGTTTAACGCCAAACGCGCGCGTTATACCGAAGTGCCGCTGTACAAATATTTCCTACACGGCGCATCGGTCAGCCGCCTGAAGCGCACCGGCGTGAAGAATCTGGCATATCAACGCCACTACATCAAAATTACCCGCCTGCTCGACAAGATGAACCACGACTACGCCGGGCGGATTCCGATTTATCCCGAGTTTAAACAGCAGGTGATTTACGAAGCGCTGCGCGTTTGCCACTGCATTCGTAAAGAGCCGGATCAGAAAATTCGTGAGCGGATGATTGCGGAGGCCGAAGTTTCCGGCATGTTCAAACGGATGGTCAGCAATATTTGCAGCGTGAAGCTGGGATATCAGGTCATGCTGTGGGCCATCCGGTTTAACAAGTGGCGTGATAAATCACTCACTCCGCGCCGTCTGGCCCATTTGACTCTGGGGCTGAAAGACTAATTACGGCTGCTGCCAGCCCTGCCACTGCAACTGCATATACTGCACCAGTGTGCTGTTGCTGATGCTCTCACCCAGCACGGTGAAGAAGCGGCTGGCGTAGACCGGTTCCAGCGGTTTTTTCGGCTTACAAAGCGTCACACCGTGGAACGGATTTCGCGGTGATGCCGTCTGCGTTTGCGGCCGAGAAGGGTTCGGGGTTGACGTATCGACCTGCGGCTCGTTAAGCAGGCTGCTTGGGCGCACCAGCGTAATGTCGGACGGCAGGTTATAGACCATCTGTTGGAGCACACGCACGGTCGTCGGATGCGGGTGGCCGATGGCTATTGCCGAACCGTTGCGGCGCGCTAGATCAATCGCACGATTAAACTGCACGCGAATCGCCGCCTCGTTTTGCGAATCATCAAGGAATACCCGGCGCTTAATCACTTTTACCCCAGTGCCATTTGCGGCGCGCATCGCCTGGCTGTTGCCAATCGTCATGCTGTCGAGGAAATACAGATTATAGCGGCTCAGCGCCAGCATCACTTTCTGCATACCAAACAGGCTAGAGGTCATCGCGCTGCCCATATGGTTGTTCAGACCAACGGCGTACGGCACTTTATCCACGGCTTCGCGAATAATGCGCTCGATTTCATCGCTGCTCATCTCCGGGCGCAATGTGTCTTTTTCCAACGGCTGTTTACTCAGTGGCGCCATTGGCAGGTGAATCAGCACTTCATGCCCGCTGTTATGCGCCTTCGTGGCCATTTCGCGAGCATGAGGGGCGTTAGGTAAAACGGCGACAGAAATGGCAGATGGCATCGCCAGCACCTGATTTTCCTGGTGTGGGCGATAACCAAAATCATCGATAACGATAGACAGTTTACCGGCATAGCTTGGTGCGGCTAATGCCAGTGCACTGAGAAGAACGAACTGGCGAAATTGAAGCAAAACTTATCTTCCCAACCACGGTAGTGGATTGACCGCCTGACCCTGGCGGCGAATTTCGAAATAGAGTGAAGGTCTGCCCTGACCGCCACTGTTACCCACCAAAGCGATCGGCTGCCCGGCGCGCACTTGTGTGCCAACGCTGACCAGCGCGCTCTGGTTATAACCGTACAGGCTCATATCGCCTTTACCGTGCTCGACGACGACGACCAGGCCATAGCCCTGGAGCCAGTCAGCAAGGATCACGCGACCATCGGCGATGGCTTTCACTTCGGTTCCCTCCGATGCGCTAATAACCATCCCCTTCCAACGTAGCTCACCTTGCAGTTGTTCGCCATAGCGATGCAGGGTTGTACCACGAACTGGCCAGTAGGCTTGACCGCGCGGAGCGCCCAAGCCACCGGTGCGCGCCATCAAAGAGCGCTCGCTTTCGGAAGGTTTGTAGGTCGTGCCTTTGCGGGAAGCCTCTTTCTGGCGGTCACGTACCGCCTCGGCCTCACGGGCTTCGCGTTCGGCGCGGGCTTTCGCCGCCGCTTCCGCACGCGCAATGCTGTTACGCAGGCGAGATTCGTTCGCCCGCAGCTCGCTCAACTGTTGCTGACCCTGCTGAATAGAGGACTCCAGCTCGGCGAGCGTTTTCTTACGTTCGTTACGCGCCTGCTCCAGCTTGGCCTGCTGGGCGCGCTGCTCGTACAACAGCGTTTGCTGTTGGCTCTGCTTCTCTTCCAGCTCGCTTTTTTGCGCCGCCATGTCTTCGCGCGTTTGCTTTAGCTCGGCGATAGTCTCCTGGCGAGCCTGGTTCAGGTAACCAAAATAGGCCTGTAGACGCTGCCCACGCTGGCTTTCCTCACCGCTGAGGATGAGCTGAATCCCGGTGTGTTCGCCCTGGCGAAACGCGGCATCAAGCTGAGCGGCTAAATTACGTTCTTGCGCCTGGCGCTGTTTTTCCAGCCTGGCGATAGACGCGTTCATCTCGGCGATTTGTGCATTAAGCTGCGCCAGCGAGTTCTGTGTTTCACGCAGTTGACGGGCGGCGGCAGAGATAGCCTGTTCCTGGGCTTTCAGTTGAGCGAGAAGGGTGGCGCGTTGCTGTTGCTGTTGGCGTACCGCGCGCTCTTTGGCGGCGATATTGGCCTGAATAGACTGGAGCTGTGAGCGATCATCCGCATGGGCGGGTGCGGCGCACAGCAATACGCCAGCGCTGAGCGCGCTGGCGTACAACGTGGACCGGAGCATTGCTTCGGCCCATTTAATGGAATAAATCGCCTTTCCCCTCATGGGGAGGGATTATTCCACGATGAACAGCGGCTTACCAGTCATCTGTTGAGGGATTTCCATCCCCATCAGCGTCAGCATGGTTGGCGCGATGTCGGAGAGCTTACCGCCTTCCACTGCTTTCACGGATTTGTCACCCACGTAGATAAGCGGAACTGGCAGGCTGGTGTGCGCAGTGTGCGCCTGGCCGGTAGCCGGGTCACGCATCTGCTCAGCGTTGCCGTGGTCAGCCGTCACCAACAGTTGACCGCCCACTTTTTCTACCGCACGAGTCACTTCATCCAGGCAATGATCCAGCGCTTCAACCGCTTTCACTGCTGCGTCCATCACGCCGGTATGACCGACCATATCGCCATTCGGGTAGTTACAGATGATGGTGTCGTACTTACCGCTTTCGATAGCGGCAACCAGTTTTTCGGTCAGCTCAGCGGAACTCATTTCTGGCTGCAGGTCGTAGGTTGCCACTTTCGGGGAGTTGATCAGGATGCGATCTTCACCTTTGAACGAGTCTTCTACGCCGCCGTTGAAGAAGAAGGTGACGTGTGCGTATTTCTCAGTTTCAGAGATGCGCAACTGCGTTTTGTCGTGCTTCGCCATCCACTCACCGAAGGTGTTTTCCAGTGATGCTGGTGGGTAAGCGCACGGTGCTTTGATGTCTGCTGCATACTCGGTCAGCATGATGAAATCGCCCAGTTTCACTTCTTTACGACGTGCAAAACCGTCGAAGTCAGCGTTAACGAAGGCACGGGTGATTTCACGCGCACGGTCAGCACGGAAGTTCATGAAAATCAGCGCATCGCCGTCTTCCATTGCGGCATCAGCCTGGCCCGCAGCGCGGATAACGGTCGCTTTCACGAATTCGTCGTTTTCATCACGTGCGTAAGCGGATTCCAGTGCGGCAACCGCAGTATCTGCCTGGAATTCGCCTTTCGCTTCAACCAGCAGGTTGTAGGCTTGCTCAACGCGATCCCAACGGTTGTCACGATCCATCGCATAGTAACGACCAATGATGGACGCTACGCGGCCTTTGCCCAGTGCGGCAAATTTGTCTTCGAATTTCTCCAGCGAGCCTTTAGCGCTACGTGGCGGAGTATCGCGGCCATCAAGGAAGGCGTGCAGATAGATTTTTTCTGCGCCACGCTCAGCGGCCAGCTCAACCATTGCCATGATGTGGTCTTCGTGGCTGTGAACGCCACCGGCAGACAGCAGGCCCATGATGTGCACCGCTTTACCCGCAGCAACGGCTTTATCAACCGCGCCGGACAGCACCGGATTGCTGAAGAATGCGCGATCTTTAATTTCAACATCAAGACGGGTCAAATCCTGGTAAACGACGCGACCCGCACCCAGGTTAACGTGACCCACTTCGGAGTTGCCCATTTGACCATCTGGCAGGCCCACTTCCAGACCGGAAGCGTGGATCAGAGTATGCGGACGTTTTGCCCACAGTGCATCCATGACAGGCGTTTTAGCGCTGAAAATCGCGTTATCCTGCTGCTCTTCGCGGTAGCCGTAGCCATCCAGGATAACCAGTACCATAGGTTTTTTAGAAACCGACATTGCGACAACCTCTATGCTCAAAAGACAGAAAATTTGCGTAATTTTACTACAGCTGAATCGATAAAATAACAATGAGAGATCAAAGAAAGCGGGGGGATGTGGGGTGAAAAACGCACATTTTCCTCCTTTTTTCCGTAGCACTCCGCAGAAAATACATTACATCACGCGCGCTGGCTGTATTTGCGCCACGCCGCAGGTATACTCCTTCCCTGGTTTTTAAACATTACGTCGGGAGCTGTTACCCCCCATGCAAGAGATTATGCAATTTGTTAGCCGTCACCCTGTCCTGAGCATCGCGTGGCTCGCGTTGCTGGCGGCTGTACTGTTCACTACTTTTAAAGGCTTGATGTCTAAAGTTAAAGTCATCAACCGTGGCGAAGCGACGCGCCTGATTAACAAAGAAGATGCAGTGGTTGTTGACCTGCGTCAGCGTGACGATTTCCGCAAGGGCCATATCGTCGGCTCCGTGAACCTGCTGCCCGCTGAAATCAAAGCGAACAACGTAGGTGAGCTGGAAAAACATAAAAACAAGCCAGTGATTGTCACCGATGGCACTGGTATGCAAGCGAGCGAATCAGCTAACGCGCTGATGAAAGCGGGCTTTGAACAAGTATTCGTACTGAAAGAAGGTATCGCAGGCTGGAGCGGCGAAAACCTGCCTCTGGTACGCGGTAAGTAATTCGCTGCTCATTCAGGAGAGCTGTCATGGCGACGATTGAAATCTATACCAAAGCGACGTGCCCTTATTGCCACCGTGCAAAAGCGCTGCTGTCCAGCAAAGGCGTGACTTTCCAGGAATTGCCTATCGACGGCAACGCGGAAAAACGCGAAGAGATGATTCAGCGCAGTGGCCGTACTACGGTTCCGCAGATTTTTATTGATGCACAGCACATTGGCGGCTGTGACGACTTGTATGCGCTTGATGCGCGTGGTGGACTGGATCCTCTACTGCGCTAAGGTTTTGCGACGCTTCACGCTAACCTTAGGGTAGCGTGGGATGTAACGCTTATTTTAAGGACAACACGAAAGGGTTTTTACACATGTCAGAACAAAACAACGCCGAAATGGCTTTCCAGATTCAGCGCGTCTACACCAAAGATGTTTCTTTTGAAGCACCCAATGCGCCGCACGTTTTTCAGAAAGATTGGCAGCCAGAGGTTAAACTTGATCTTGATACCGCTTCCAACCAACTGGCTGAAGGCGTGTATGAAGTGGTGCTGCGTGTCACCGTAACGGCGACGCTGGGCGAAGAAACGGCTTTCCTGTGTGAAACTCAGCAAGCGGGTATCTTCTCCGTCGAAGGTATCGAAGGGACTCAGTTGGCCCATTGCCTGGGTGCATACTGCCCGAACATCCTGTTCCCGTATGCGCGTGAATGCATCACCAGCCTGGTTTCCCGTGGGACTTTCCCACAGCTGAACCTTGCGCCGGTTAACTTTGATGCGCTGTTCATGAACTACTTGCAACAGCAGGCTGGCGAAGGTGCAGAACAACATCAGGATGCCTGATGAACGCACTTAATGCTTCAATGACTGTGATCGGTGCCGGCTCTTACGGCACCGCTCTTGCCATCACCGTGGCAAGAAATGGCCACCCAGTTGTACTTTGGGGCCACGATCCTCACCATGTCGCGACACTTCAGCATGACCGCTGCAATGTCGCATTCCTCCCCGATGTCCCGTTCCCAGACT
>JBOFJM010000367.1:0-1931 GCA_051656825.1 Kluyvera sp. | reverse complement strand
CTGGATGATGAAAATATCACCACCGCGTACATTTTCGTTAATTTGTACGCTGACTTCGCCGTCGCTAAAGCGACCTACAGCGGCGTCGCCGAGGGAAGTGTACAGGCGGTTGGCAATACGTTGTGCTAGTTCCGGGGTGGCGTTACCAGCAAAAAGCTTCATATCAGGCACGAGAAGAACCTCAGGCATGCGTCCAGTGGTGGATGAAATGAGCCAAAAACTGTGCGGGCCAGGCACGATTTCATCCATGCGGTGTATTAAAGAGCGCGATGCAACGTCTGGAACAGGGTGACGTTGTCACCGGAGCTCAGTTTGCCCGGCAGGGCTATTCCTTTTACCATTCGTCTTTCGTCAGCAAAACTGGCGCAATCCGAATGATTCAGAGTAGGGCTTGCTTCAATGGAGAAAGATTAACACCTTTCGCCACAAAGCCTTGCAACCCTTCCGGGGCTTGCTCAAGCACCTGGCGGGCAGCGAGTTCTGTATCAAATTCAGCAAAGACACAGGCTCCTGTTCCAGTCAGGCGCGACGGCGCATATTCTAACAGCCAAGAAAGCACATCATCAACCTCGCGAAAACGTTTTCTTGCGATAACCTCGCAATCATTGGCGAATTCACATTTTAATAACGCATCTATTGACCTGACGGGGGTATTTCGCGGTAGCTCAGGATCGCGAAAAATGATCGGGGTAGGAATACTGACGCCAGGATGGGCAACCAGATACCATTTTTCCGCGACGTCAACCGGCGTGAGTATCTCGCCAACCCCTTCGGCAAACGCCGCATGGCCCCGAACAAACACCGGAACATCCGCACCTAATGTTAAACCGAGCGTCGCCAGTTCATCTTCTGAAAGCTGGCATTGCCATAAATGGTTTAGCGCGACCAGCACGGTGGCGGCATTAGACGAACCGCCGCCCAGACCGCCGCCCATCGGCAGGCGTTTGTCGATACTGATGTCAGCGCCACTGCCCTCTGGTAGACGGTAGCTGGCTGCCGCCGCGCTCATGAGCAAACGCGCGGCGCGGATAATCAGGTTGTCTTCATCCGCTACGCCAGCGATAGGCGTTAGCAGGCGCAGTTGTCCATCCTGACGAGGGACAATGGTCAGCGTGTCGCCATAATCAAGAAACTGGAACAGCGTTTGCAGCGTGTGGTAGCCGTCAGGACGTTGTCCGGTGATGTACAAAAACAGGTTTAATTTTGCCGGAGAAGGCCAACGCGTCATCATTATTTAACGATCCAGTTGTCCATTTTCAGTTTGATGCGTTGCCCGCCTTCCGTCAGCTCCATATTAGATGGTAGCGCGGGCTGCGTTTTGCTGTCGTAGCCGCTGTAGACGACTTTCCAGGTTTTACCGTTTTGCGTGTAGTTCAGTTCGCTCAGGCGATACTGGTCGTCAAGTTTATAGTCGGTGGCGTCGCCCGGCAGACCAAGAATCCACTGGCGCAGGCTGTTGAGCGGAATAGGCATCCCGGTCAGCTTGCCAATCATCTCTTCGCCGTCAGCGGCGGTGTAGTGCTGGCCTTTATTGTCAGTGAGCTGTGCGGAACCCGGTTGGCCAATCAACTCCAGCTCGGTGCTGCCGAGTGGGTTAGTTAACAGCAGGCGATAGTTGTCCTGGCCGGTTTGCTGCCAGAAGAAACGGGCATAGACTTTTTGCTGGTCAGACAGATAGGCAAACGCGCCACGAGTCTGATACTGGCTCAGTTTACGGATCTCCTGTTGATGCTGTTGCCACTGTGGAGAGGTTGGGCTTTTGCCCGGCCCTTGCGGCACGCGAGCAGTACAGGCGGTAAGAACCAGTGCTGCCAGGGGCAGCAGGCGAATCAGGCGAGACAGGGCCATGATGACAATCCTTGATGTGCATTGCGGTGATAACGCTTAATGCTAGCGTTGCCTGGCGGCAGCGTCTACGCTCAAGTTGTCTT
>JBOFJM010000366.1:0-2659 GCA_051656825.1 Kluyvera sp. | reverse complement strand
CCCATGTGCGCTTGGCCTGGCCACACCGATGTCGATTATCTCCGGCGTGGGTCGCGCGGCAGAGTATGGCGTACTGGTGCGTGATGCCGATGCGCTCCAGCGCGCCAGTGAACTGACCACTTTAGTATTTGATAAAACCGGTACGCTGACTGAAGGCAAACCGCAGGTTGTGGCGGTGAAAACCCTGGGGTCGATTAGCGAAGCCACCGCCCTGCGTCTGGCTGCCGCCCTGGAACAAGGCTCAAATCACCCATTGGCGCGCGCTATTATTGAGAAAGCGGCGGATAACGCGCTCCCTCCGGTAACGGCGTTCCGCACCCTGCGTGGGCTGGGCGTTAGCGGGGAATACGACGGATATCGTCTGCTGCTGGGCAACCAGGCATTGCTGCACGAGCAGCAAATTGATACCCGCGCACTGGATGATGAAATGGCGCGACAGGCTGCTCAGGGCGCCACCCCAGTGCTGTTAGCCATCGACGGGCAGGCCGCCGCGTTATTCGCAATTCGTGACCCGCTGCGCAGCGATAGCGTTGCCGCGCTCCAGCGTCTGCATCGCGAGGGCTATCGTCTGGTGATGTTAACCGGCGATAACCCGGTTACCGCCAATGCGATTGCAAAAGAAGCCGGTATCGACGAAGTGATTGCCGGGGTACTGCCGGACGGCAAAGCACAGGCGATTAAAGATTTACAGGCACAGGGCCAGAAAGTGGCGATGGTGGGCGACGGTATCAACGATGCCCCGGCACTGGCGCAGGCTGACGTTGGTATCGCGATGGGCGGCGGCAGCGATGTGGCGATTGAAACCGCTGCGATTACGCTGATGCGCCATAGCCTGGTCGGCGTTGCCGATGCGCTGGCTATCTCGCGCGCCACGCTGCGTAATATGAAGCAGAACCTGCTGGGAGCCTTTGTTTACAACTCGTTGGGCATTCCGATTGCTGCCGGGATTCTCTGGCCGCTGACCGGTACTCTGCTGAACCCGGTCGTCGCTGGGGCAGCAATGGCGCTCTCTTCCATTACCGTTGTTAGCAACGCCAACAGGTTGTTGCGCTTTAAACCGAAACAGTAACCCCTCCGCCCTTCCCGCTTTCGGGAGGGGCGTGTTTGCACCTTTCCTCCCAGCGCGCTAGCATGGCCTTTTCCTTTCAGGGAGCGCGAATGAGTCTGTTAAATCAACTACAACGCCTGTGGCGTCTTCTTCGCGGCTCGCCCTACAACTGGCCTGCGCTGGATGTGTCACTGCCCGGCGGTCGTCATTTACACCTGGTCGGCAGCATTCATATGGGGACGCGCGATATGGCGCCTCTCCCCGCCCGGCTGATTAAAAAGCTGCGTCAGGCCGATGCACTGATTGTCGAAGCGGATATTTCAGGCCATGAAACTCCTTTCAGTAATCTTCCCGTTTACCCACCGTTAGCCGAACGACTCAACGCAGAACAGCTTGAAGCACTGGATAAGCGGGCCACCGAACAGGGGCTGTCACTCGCCCGTTTTGATAGCCAGCCGTTATGGCAAATTGCTATGGTGCTGCAAGCCACGCAGGCGCAAAGGCTGGGTCTGCGCCCTGATTACGGTATCGACTATCAACTATTACAAGCGGCGCACGAAACTGCGCTGCCGGTGCGTGAGCTGGAAGGGGCGGATAACCAAATCTCGCTGTTGCTTCAGTTGCCCGATGGCGGCATGGCGTTGCTCGACGATACGCTAACACACTGGCATACCAACGCCCGTCTGCTTCAGGTGATGATCGGCTGGTGGCTCCAGCAGCCGCCGAGCAATGGCACGGAATCGTTACCAAATACGTTTAGTCAGTCTTTGTATGATGTGTTGATGGTGCAGCGTAATGAAGCCTGGCGCGATGCGCTGCTGGCGCTGCCGCCAGGGCGTTATGTGGTGGCGGTAGGAGCGCTACATCTGTACGGCGAGGGCAACCTACCGCAGATGTTAAAATAAAAAAATGGCCAATATCTCTATTGGCCCGTCAAAGAGGAATTTCATTGTTATTATTATCCCGAAGTTTTCACTCAGGATCTTCCGATTGTCGCTCAAAGTTGCTACAACTGCCAAGATCTATTGCGCAAGATTGTACTATTTTTTAGTCCGTTCTCGGGCGTATGCTTATGACATATCATGTCTGTAGTGAGAAGAAAGGTTATGACTCCCGCAGTTAAGTTACTCGAAAAGAACAAGATCCCGTTTAGCATCCACACTTACGATCACGATCCCAACGAAACTAACTTTGGTGACGAAGTGGTGCGCAAATTAGGCTTAAATGCCAGCCAGGTTTACAAAACGCTGTTAGTCGCGATGAACGGCGATATGAAGCAGTTGGCGGTAGCCGTCACGCCGGTTGCCGGTCAGTTGGATTTGAAAAAAGTCGCGAAGGCATTAGGGGCCAAAAAAGTCGATATGGCCGACCCAATGGTGGCTCAGCGCGTTACCGGTTATCTGGTGGGGGGTATTAGCCCGCTGGGGCAGAAGAAACGTCTGCCGACGGTGATTGATGCGCCCTCACAAGAGTTTGCAACAATCTTCGTATCCGGCGGCAAACGTGGTCTGGATATTGAACTGGCAGCGAGCGATTTAGCGAAAATCCTCGGCGCCACCTTTGCGGACATTGCCCGTAAAGAGTAAATCGCGCAGGCCGGATAACGCATTT
>JBOFJM010000365.1:0-3704 GCA_051656825.1 Kluyvera sp. | reverse complement strand
TATGACGGGTACTAAGCCAGGAGCTGGCTTAGCATTTTCTCTGCATTCACGCGAACGGTGCTATAGGAAGGATCGTCGTAGCTCATCGTCAACGCTATCTGCAACGCTTCCCTGGCGGCAGAGCAATCGCCAAGGGCGTTTAAACATACGGCTATCTGATACATTGGCTCAGGGTCGCAGACATCCAGCATCAGTGCGTAGCCGTAGTAACTTATCGCCTGCTGATATTCCTGTTTCATCATCATCGCGCCGGCGAATGCCACATGCGCACGCCAGCTCCACGGCTCGTTCATCACCAGCCAACCAAAATCCACCAGCGCGCTATCGTAATCTTGCTGTTGCCAGGCCTCGTAGCCCCGCGCATAAACCTCATCCGGTGAGAGCTCCAGCGCCTTTTTGATTACGGGGTCCTGCCGAAGCTGCTGTTCAATAGATATTGAGTCCATATACTGCCTTTATTCATTCAAAAGCGATGACCGTCGCTTTATTTGGTTACGCATACAATCAGCCGTGATTTCTAGCCAATTCTCGCCATTGTGAAACACGCTGACCGCCCCCAGCTTGCACAGCAAACGCACTAGCCGTTTGCGCTGCATCGCCAGAAGGCTGTCCCATACATCGGTTATCACCAACATTCTTACACAACGAAGCCACGATACCTGCTGGAACAGACGGCGGAGGATTCTCCATAGGCTTACCAGCGATGAGAGCTGCGGCTGGCTGTCTGGCACTCGCTCGAAGCGGCACAGAATCAGCTTGTCCTCATCAACTCGGTAGACAAGGCGATAAGGATAGCGCTCCACCTGTTGCCCTAGCAGTAACCCACAGCCGGGTAAACAGGCAGGAGTCGGATGTAGCCCCTCATTACGCAACAGTTTCTCTATCTCACCCATATAGAATCCCCCGGCATTTAGTGGGAAATAGCACGCAGCACCTGACTAAATACCTCAACAAGGTTGCGCCCCATGTCCATCATTTGTTGCATGATTTCACGGGCTTTAATCAGCACATCGTCCAGTGTTTTGGCGTAAGACTGCGCCCCTTTGTTTTGCAGTTCAGCAACGGCTTTTTCGGCATCGGCTTTGCGGGTTTCGCTTCCTGAAATCAAATTACCAATACCGCTGGCCCCCTGACTTGCCGCGTTACCGACAGCCATGCCAACGTCACCGAAAAACACGCCGCCAACCATGGCCACACCACCAAGTATCCCGCCAATTGAGCTGGCCATGGCGGCGTTATAGCTGCCGTCGATAGCTTTGAGGTTTTGCTGGAGCGCATTAATTTCAAGTCCCCAGCCCAGCTCCTGTTTCTTCTGGTTGTAGAACTGCATCGTGTCGCGTAGTTGTTTTGCGAGCATCAACAGCTTGATCCAGATTTCATCAAACATGGTGAAAAAGGAGTTTGTATCGAGCGTTGCTTTTGCATTTCCCTGAATATCAACGCTACCGTTTATAGATAATGTCTGACCCGCTGTTTTATCTGGCAGCGCATCAGCGACACAACCGAAATCGATATTTCCAATTAAATTTACAGAATTGATTGGTTTAGACATAAACCCTCCTATCCTCAGGCTAGCATCCCGGCAATATTCGCCAACACCGTGCCACTGTTATCAATGATGTCTGACGCAACTTTCTGCGTATTCGCGCCATCCTGGTATGTTTCCTTCAACCGTTTTTGCTGCGTTTTTTTGCGTTCTTCCATCCATTCCAGCATAAAATCGTTAAAGCCCTCTTGCATCATCAGACGCTCGATTTCGGTTTGCAGCTTTGCCGTTCGGGCCGCCACTACTGATGATGAAATTTTATTTGCACCACCAACAGCGGCCCGCGTCACAGTCAAAGATTGTCTAATGCTGTCAGCGATAACGGTCTTAATAATGCTGCCACGTAGCTCTTTCAAAATGGCGTCGCGAATTTTATTCATCACGACCTTTTCACCTTCGTTCAGTAACTCTTTACCCGCTTTTATGATCGCTTCTTCCACCAGCTTAGCCACGCCTTCGCGGGTAAAACTTTCACCCATGGACCCCACCATGTGTAATTCGGCCTCTGCTTCATGGGCCAGGGCTTCTATCGCCATATCACCGACTTCAACCATCTCGCGCTCAAGCGCCATACCAAAATCTTTGCCCACCATCTTGCTGACTTCCTGCCCTGCTTTCTCGGCCAGTACTTTCAGTTCCTCTTCAGCACCTTTGGCGACGGCGTCGATGATTTTTTTACCCACGCCCGATTCCATCACCTCTTCGGTCGCTTTGGTGATAGCTCGAGCGGCACTGATACCACGGCCAATCTGTATGACATCCAGCGCCAGCGCCACGCACTCACAGGAGGTTTGCACCTTGCCAGAGATATTGCTAACTTCTTCGCAAGTTGACTTATCAGCCCCCGCCTGCTCGGCTATCTCTGCGCCCACCTTCACCATCCCGGCAAAACCGGCCGCCATATAAGCAGCACCATCAGCAATCGCCAGAGCATCACCCGTTGCCAGCCCTGAGGCCATCTTCATGATACCGACGACCTCCTCAACGCAACTGATGATCCAGCCGAAAACAATGCTAGTGGCTGCGGATTTACGTACCTGGTCAGACTGTTCGATCGCTTTCTGGATTTGCTCCTGATACTCTGCGACCTGCTTATTACGTAGCTCAGTCTGAACCTCTGTTGAGCGTTCTAACTGCTTGCAAAGGGAGTTGGCGGTGTTACCAGAAACGCTAAGCCCCAACTGCATCATCATCATGGATAAGATCATGGGATCCATGGTCAGTAGCTCACGCGCCACCGGGCGAACACTGGGAGGCAAAGCCTCCATGAGGTTACTAAGCGCCTTGTCTACCTGCGGTAGACTCACATGGCCTGACCCCTTCACGCTGCTATCATCGTTATCTAATAGCGCTTTTGGATGCAGGCGTTTTCCTAGTGCCCCACTGGGGATCTTGTCGGATTGCTGCACGTTGTCGGCTAAAAGAGTAGGGAAAGTCTCACCGATGACGTCAAGATTGCCGTCAATTTGCATTCCACCCATGATAATCTCCTGTTTTACTCAGGCCTTCTCGCGCACGTCGTCGAATATCGGCAACTTCCTGGTCCTCTTGATGTTCTCCCTGATATTCCGTCCCGCATACAAGCAACGCAGCCTGAAAGGCTTTGGCTGCCTGCGGCAGATTACCGCAGGCGAGATAACATTCTCCGGCGGCACAGGGAACCAGCGCCTCCGACACCCTTATTTTCGCGGCACGCCCATAGGCGTATATAGCATCAACCCAGGCACTGTCGGCCTGGCAGCAAGCCCCCAGTTCAAACCAGTACTCAAAGGACCAGGCATCATAGATGGTCAAGACCTTGAAAATACGGGCAGCTGAACCGTATTCCCCCGCACTGGCTAACTGGCGCGCATAGCGATACAGCACATCAAGATCGCTACTGACATCAGTGTCAAACAACATGCGCAGCGCGCCGCCCTGCTGGAAAAATCGTAATAGCGTTTGTACTTCCTGGACATCAGTGTTCATCATCAGTACATCTTCTGTGCAATCATGCTGAGTAAATCACCCCATTTGCTGAGCAAACCGGTCATCTGGGTGATAACGGCGTTGATCTCCTGGGTCATTTTCTGAACGCTCAATTGCCCCTGCGTAAACAGGTCGGTGTCGCGGCTCGCGCTGTTATCGAGCGCCGCTTTGATAGCCTGAAGCGACCCTT
>JBOFJM010000364.1:0-3773 GCA_051656825.1 Kluyvera sp. | reverse complement strand
CAGCACGACTAAAGTCAGCCAGCCGCTGTAGTACCACATGACGGCGATAAAAATGAAGGAGAAAAAGAGATCGATAACGGATGTCAGCGCCTGACCGGTGAGAAAGTTGCGGATCTGCTCCAGTTCTCTGACACGAGCCACGGTATCGCCAACTCGGCGTCGCTCAAACCAGGCGATGGGGAGATCCAGCATATGGCGAAACAGCCTTGCCCCCAGCTCCACGTCTATCCGGCTGGTCGTATGCGCGAAGATATAAGTGCGCAACCCCCCCAACAGGACTTCAAATAGGATAACAATAAACAGCGCCACAGCGACGACATCAAGAGTACTAAAGCCCCGGTGTACCAGCACCTTATCCATCACCACCTGGAAAAAGAGCGGTGTAACCAGAGCAAAAAACTGTAATACCACCGATGCCAGCAACACCTCTCCCAGAATACGGCGATATTTAATGACGGCGGGGATAAACCAGGTGAAATCAAACTTTGCCAGGGTGCCGAGTATGGTCGCTCTTGAGGTGATTAAGATAACCTGGCCTGTATAGCGTTGCAGAAAATCGCACTCTTCCAAAATGACGGGCTTTTTTAAGTCCAGATCCTGAATCAGATATTTATTGTTTTCAATTTTAGCCAGAATGAAATGCTCGCCTGTGTTGCTCCATACCAGCGCAGGCAGACTAATTTTTACGAGCGCTTTTGCCGTTTTCTTTACCGCCTGTGCTTTTAACCCAATTTTTTTCGCCGCCAGTAACCAAGTGGTTAAATCGAAACCTGAATCAGCATGATTGAACTGATGTTTGATATCTTCTGCGTTAATTGCAATACCATGATAATGAGCCAGAATGGTTAGCGCCGAAATGTCTTTATTTGGGGAGGGCATTCATCAAACATCCATGTGAGTTTATTAATTGAGATTATGTATAATCATTAATTATGATGCTGATTATTGAACCAACCGTTAAAAGGTAATCGGAGTAACAGGGGAATGCAATAATAATTAATGATGAAATTTATTCTTATATTTTAGGTTGTGTTTTATATTTATTTTGTATGTTCAAAAAAGTTCATATTTCTACGTTCTTATCTCTGAAATTTGCGTTAAATGGAATAATATAACTGGTGTAGCTTGAGCTTATCAGAACGTTTTTATTTATGATATGTTGGTTATTTATTTTTTGAATGATATGCACGGATGTATACAAATATGAGATTTGACTGGGTGGCTGTTTTTTCATCTAATCGTATCAGATCATTAAAAATGAAGGGATACGGATATGACGGATGTTAATTCAACGATTGATGCTGAAATGATTTCATTTTCTGAAAAACTGGTGAGTTTTGTTCCGCTGGTATTTTCAGAGGAAGGTATGCTGCAAGTACAGCAGGAGATTAAGTCACTATATCAAAATGCTGGCTACGATGTCTCAGATAATTTATGTCATCTCAATGCTTTGTATATTAAATACGAATTCCAGAAGAAAATTAACCAGGCTATTAACTATAATGAAATTCAGAAGGCTATAAATCCTGAACATGAATTATTGAAAGATTTGAAATCAAATAAATCTAACGATTTGTTGCTTAATAATCTCGATGCCGCCGATACGCTTAGTAAAATCATTGATGGAATTCAGGTGACATCCGACGCTGATGTAGATGCGATTAAATCGGTTGTTGATAATTACTCTACGGTATCAGGGATTGGTCAAGCTATTATAGATGGGAAGTCTGCTGCTAATGAAATGACTAAATCCGCTGTATCAGGTGCGGTTGGTTGGGCTGTTGGTGAGGCACTACTTGCTGGCCTTGGCGCGTTTGTTCCAGCAATATCCCGATTTAATCCAGCGCTGGCCGCAGGTCTTGCTATGGCTGCTGGCATGATTGCGGGAGAAGTAGTATCAGAAGGCTGGGATAAGTATGGTATTCCTGAAATGCTGGGGTTCAAGGATCCCTCATTTAAATTTCCTAAAAATCTAAATGATAAACTGGCGGGTATACTGGAATGGGCCGGTATAGATCCAAATGGTAGTTTAATCATCCCACTAAATGTTGTTGATAACTGGCGTAAGAAAAATGAAAAAGGTGGTGGTCCTTCAATGGAGGACGCAGAAAAAACCAGTTCACCGATAATAATAGATCTTGATAAAGATGGTGTTGAAACTCTCTCATTAAATCAAGGTGTGTATTTTGATCATGATGCCAACACGTATCTGGAAAAAACCGGCTGGGTTGCTAAAGATGATGCTTTATTAGTTTTTGATAGAAATAAAAATGGTGCGATTGAAAGTGGGCAGGAGTTGTTTGGCGATAACACCCTTCTTACCGACGGGAGTAAAGCGGCAAATGGTTATGAGGCATTGAAATCACTGGATGATAATAACGATTATTTTATTGATTCTAAAGATAATGCCTGGGCTACACTGCAATTATGGCAAGATAAGAATAGTAATGGTATTGCCGATAACGGTGAGTTAATTAGTTTACAAGATGCAGGTATTGTTGCTATCGATACTCGTTATAGCACATCGAATGCTGTTGATGCGCAGGGGAACGCCCATAAACAGGCGTCTGTTATCTATTACAATGATAACTCGAAAGGCGTGTCGGAAGATGTTTGGTTTGACCATAACAAACAAGATACCCGTTACAACTGGGACGGTGAGGTTTCACTAGATATTGCGTTTCTTCCTGAAGTGGCAGGGTTTGGTAATATGCCGTCTCTACATATTGCGATGGCGAAAGATGAGGGGTTAAAAGAGCAGGTTAAAGAATTTATCAATAATCCAATGCAAGATGGATTACTTGATAGCATTGTCTACTCTTGGGCTGGTGTCGAAAAGGTAGATCCCTCTTCTCGTGGTTCAAACATTGATGCCAGAATACTGGCTGTAATGGAGTGTGCCACCGGTGATAATTATCTTAATGTAGTGAACAGAACCGTAGATCCTTTACCCGGTGCAGCGAAAGAAATTATCTCTGAGTATGAAGAGTTTAAAGGATATATAGGGGCGCAAATTTTAATTCAATCAAAATATGAAGAGTTTTTTTCTTTAATAAGTATTGATGTGAATAAAGAATCAGGTCAACCCACATTGAACTTTAGCTCTTTTGAAAAGTTTTTGGATATGCAGGATGCTGTCAATTCTGAACTGTCTGTGACATTACGTGGCCTTTTTGCAAAGGTCATGACATACCTTCCTGATTTCTCTGAAGATGTTGAAAGCATTGGGTTGGTGGATTTCTTCGTAGCATTTTCAAATAATAAGAATGAAACATTTAATGGAAATAAAAATGAAGCCTCTTCTTATTATTTTACCGCTAATCACGGTCATGATGTTGTTGTTGATTATGCAACATCAACCAGCCAAGCCAATAAGATAATCCTGCAAGATGTTAAGACAGCGGATGTGAATATAGAAAAGCAGGGCAGCGACCTGGTGATTCGTGCCTACGGTGAAAACGACAGCGTGACGGTAGCAAATTATTTTACGTCGGACAGCTACCGGAAACTGAACCTGGTATGCAAAGACGGTACGCTGACGCAGGCAGACCTGACGGAGCGGGTGATGGCGGAAACCGGCACTGACGGGAATGACACGCAGAGGGGATGGGAGTACGCAGACCATCAGGCAGGCGGTGCGGGTAATGACTCGCTGAGCGGCGACACAGGCGATGATGTGCTGGAAGGTGGCACGGGGAATGACCGGTTATACGGCGGCAGCGGTGCAGACCGTTATCAGTTCAGCAGGGGACACGGTCAGGACAGGCTGAGTG
>JBOFJM010000363.1:0-5165 GCA_051656825.1 Kluyvera sp. | reverse complement strand
GTGAAAGATAGAAAAGGTAGTTCATTGCCCCAAGAGACAGGCCGTACAGCACCAGCGGCAGGCGCTGTTCTTTCGCAAAGCGTAGACGCCACGGCTTGAATACCAGCACTAGAATCAGCGTACCCAACGCCAGACGCAGTGCGGTAACGCCAGTCGCACCAATCAGCGGAAACAGGCTCTTAGCCAGCGATGCGCCGCTCTGAATCGAGATCATCGAGATTAAGAGAACGAATATAGGTAGCCATGACGGTAGTTTGCGGGGGATGCCGGACATCATTTTCCTGTCAATTTTTGTCAGAAGAAGTAAAACCGCCAGTGTAATTGAATTAGTACATGGCGGTTGAGGAATTGTTGAAAAAAAAATGGCATGGAGCGGGTAGAATTTCCGTAGTCGATGATAATTTCGTCTGCAACATTAGGAATTGTCTGGAAAATGGCGTCAGGTTTTTACCGGGGAAGTTAAAAGATTTAAGGTAAAAAGACGTGGCTAATGAAAGGGATAACATCAAATGGAAACGTTTTGTTACATCATTGGTGCCCTTAGACATCATCATGCCGAAAGAGTTTCTTAACAATTTTTGATATATTTAAAACTTAGGACTTATTAGAAGCACATTTGAGGTGGTTATGAAAAAAATTGCATGTCTTTCAGCACTGGCCGCAGTTCTGGCTGTTTCCGCAGGTACTGCCGTAGCTGCAACTTCCACCGTTACCGGTGGTTACGCTCAGAGTGATATGCAGGGCGTCGCTAACAAAGCTGGCGGCTTCAACCTGAAATATCGCTATGAAGCTGACAACAGCCCACTGGGTGTGATCAGCTCCTTCACTTACACGTCTAAAAGCGACACTCAAGACGGCGTATACAGCAAAGGCCAATACTACGGCATCACCGCAGGTCCTGCTTACCGTCTGAACGACTGGGCAAGCATCTACGGCGTAATCGGTGTCGGTTACGGTAAAGCACAGTACAACGAATTCCCAGCCAACAACAGCACCAGCGACTACGGTTTCTCCTATGGCGCAGGTCTGCAATTCAACCCAATCGAGAACGTAGCTCTGGACGTGTCCTACGAGCAGTCTCGCATTCGTAGCGTTGATGTTGGTACCTGGATCATCGGTGCTGGTTACCGCTTCTAATCACTTCGGTGATACAAAAAGGGGTCAATATGACCCCTTTTTTAATGCTTTTTTCCTGACAACAGCCCGCCCAATATCGTCACCATTAGCGCTAATCAATCAATAGCTCGGCGGCAAAAAGAAGCCGCATAATCCTACTAATCCGTCTGACCATCGGTGTTATTGCCGCAATTCCCCACGCCGCCATGCGCCAGCTGTGCGCTGAAACGTTGTATGAACAGTATAGCGGGAGAGTAGGCTATCCGTTGCCCGGGCATGGACGAAACGGATAGCGTGCGAGATATGCTGCGTGATTAGCTTTTAGGATCAAACAGATCGGTTTTCAGCGTGTCGTAATCCACTTTCTGTAACTGGAAGTTAGTGATGTAGACTTTTCCCGCTTTCTGCTGCGAGATAAAACGGTATTTCGGCGTAATTTCTTTCGTTTGGATCCCCGTCCATTGCGAGAAGAAACTGAGGAAATCGTTCGCAGAACGGCGCGCTTTAATCACTTTATGGCCTTTATCGTCGCTGGATAGCACCATAAACGGCACCTGGAAGTTCTGCTGGTACTTATCGTCATGCGCCAGATACTGTACCGCTTTACCGCGCTCTTTAAACGCCAGCCCGTGGTCGGAGAAATAAACCATCGAGAAACTGTCGGTATAACGACGCAGTTGAGAGTACAACTGGCTGAGCAGCTCGTCGGTTTGCGTCATGGTGTGCAGGTAGCACGATGTCTCTTTCGACTGCACAAACTGGGCATATTTGCCCTGCGTGCGGTCGCAGGCCTGCGGGTGCGAGCCCATCAGATGCAGAACAATCAGCTGTGGCTGGCTGTGAGTTGTGGATAATACCTGCTCGGTCATCTTCAGCAGCGCATCATCGCGCGTGTTTTTATCCGCCTCAAAATCACCGCTTTTCAGGAAGTGCACTTCATCGGCGCGCTTAGCGATACTGGCGATAGCCGTATCGTACTCGCCGATTTGCCCCTGATTTGAGAACCACCAGGTCTGGAAACCTGCGCGGTTGGCAAGGGTGACGAAGTTATCCTGGTACAACGGCTTACCGTCAACCACGCGGTTTAGCGTCAGCCCCAATGATTTTTGTGTGGAGCCGCTGGCGGCAATGTAGTTGGTAAACAAGTAGCCATTCACTTTGCTCGCGAACGGCGTGTTGTCCCAATGACCACCAAACGCGCCCAGCGCATCGCGGCGCGCGCTCTCACCAATCACCACCACGTAGGTATGATATTTCGGCTTCACCGCGATCACATTCCAGGTGTCTTTCACTCCGGAAAGCTCCACCATCCGCTTTTGTTCATCAATCACTTCATTGTTATTCACAATGATGTCTTTAACGAAACGGAATGCCGGATAGCCGCTGTCTTTGAGCTTAAACACGCCGCCATAGAGCTGGTTTTGAATGGGCTGAACGAAAAATACGCCGATGCTAAACAGCAGACACAGCGTGTCGATGACGTTCCAGCGCGCTTTGGCGACCACTTTGCGGCACACCGCCAGCACGCCAAGCGCAAAGATAAACAACGCCACCAGGTAGCTGTACCACGGGAAAATGGTGAAGATTTCCGTCGATTCTTCGATGTTGGTGGAATGTAGCGCCAGCAGGGTATTAAAGTTTGGCGCGCCGTAGGCCTGGCTGAAGGGGAAGTAGAGCGCCCCGACCAGCGAATAAACCCCCAGAATCACCTTTTGCACCTTAGGCATGGTGCGCCACAGCAAATGTAACACGCAGGTAAAAGCCGCCGCATACAGCAAGCTGAACGGGTAGCCTAGCGCCAGGTTTATCAGGATCGACTGTAAAAAATAAAATCCCGTCCACGGGCTAAGTGCCAGCCCACGTGCGGCCAGGGTGTCTTTCAGGGTTAGATTCATAGATAGCAACTATATAAACGCCATGTGCGTCCCCTGGCGTCAAGGGGTCTTTACTGGCCAGACAATGCGAGAAGAGGGGATGCAAAGTACAGGGCTGCAAGAAGATATAGCCAGCGTATTACTGGGTCAACAACTGATAACAAATTGTTTTGGGAGGGCGATTGCAAAACCGGAAAATAACCGCTGTTTTTAACAGCAAAAGAGCCGTCTGCCAGCGAAATATGACACGGAGATGAAGCGGCGCTCTACGCGCCGCTTAGCGGGACGGAGTGTCCTGATGCGGTTTGTCGTTGAACAGGTCGCACAGCATCCCAATCAACATTAACCGGACTTTAAATGGAGAGTGACTAAACACGTTGATACACCTTTTGAATTCGTTCATGGTTCCTCCTGCTATTTGGCCCGTCAATCCTTGAAGGTCGTCTGCATTACATACAGATATAGCACAGGCTATATTTTATAGCTATGGCTAAAACGTTAAATTTTTGTGCTCGGGAGACAATCCATTACAATGGGCGAACTTGATATGGCGCATTAAGGCGTCACACATGATGAGGAAGTTCTATGGGGCGTCGCGCGGGTACGCCAATAACGAGAAAAGTGACGCAACTGGTGAATGTGGAAGAGCATGTCGAAGGGTTTCGCCAGGTCCGTGAAGCGCATCGTCGTGAGCTGATTGATGATTACGTCGAACTGATTTCTGATTTGATTCGTGAAGTCGGCGAAGCGCGTCAGGTTGATATGGCGGCACGGCTTGGCGTGTCTCAGCCGACCGTGGCGAAAATGCTCAAACGTCTGGCGGGCGTCGGGCTGATTGAACAAATTCCCTGGCGCGGCGTTTTTCTGACGCCGGAAGGCGAAAAGCTGGCGCAAGAGAGCCGCGAACGCCATCAGGTGGTTGAAAACTTCCTGTTGGTGCTTGGCGTCAGCGCCGACACCGCTCGTCGTGATGCCGAAGGCATCGAACACCATGTCAGCGAAGAAACGCTGGATATGTTCCGCCAGTTCACGCAAAAACACGGTCAATACGCGGAATGAGCCTCCCTTTTATTCGGTCGCTGGCGCGCGACCGTTTCCTGCACCTGCTGATTATCGTCGGCATCTTGTTGAGCTTTTTTGTTCCCTTCGCCCCGGCGCGTTGGCCTGCGGCGATTGACTGGCACACCATCATTACCCTCAGCGGGCTGATGTTGCTGACCAAAGGGGTAGAGCAGAGCGGTTATTTTGATGTGCTGGGGCGCAAAATGGCGCGCCGTTTTGTCACTGAACGGCAGTTGGCGCTCTTTATGGTGCTGGCGGCGGCGCTGTTATCCACTTTTCTTACCAACGATGTGGCGCTGTTTATCGTCGTGCCGCTGACCCTGACGCTGAAAAAATGGTGCGCATTGCCGATTAACCGGCTGATTATTTTTGAGGCGCTGTCGGTGAACGCAGGGTCGCTGCTGACGCCTATCGGTAATCCGCAAAATATTCTGTTGTGGGGGCGCTCAGGCTTATCTTTCCCGGCCTTTACTTTGCAAATGGCTCCGCTGGCGCTGGCGATGATGGTGACGCTGCTGGTGTTGTGCTGGTGCTGTTTTCCGGCCAAAAAACTGGCGTTCCAGAGCAGTGAACGCACGCCGTCGTGGCAGCCGCTGCTGGTGTGGAGTTGCCTGGCGTTTTACCTGATTTTTCTGGCGGCACTGGAGATAAAGCAGGAGCTGTGGGGGCTTGTGATTATCGCTATTGGCTTCTTGCTGCTGGCGCGTCGGGTGGTATTCAGCGTTGACTGGACGCTGCTGCTGGTCTTTATGGCGATGTTTATCGACGTCCATCTGCTGACCCAACTGCCCGCACTGAACCATCTGCTGAGCGGCGTAAGTACGCTCTCTGATGGGCAATTGTGGCTAACGGCTATCGGCCTGTCGCAGGTTATCAGCAATGTACCGTCCACCATTTTACTGCTCAACTATGTGCCGCCGTCGCTGCTGCTGGCGTGGGCGGTAAACGTCGGAGGATTTGGTCTGCTGCCAGGCTCGCTGGCTAATCTGATAGCCCTGCGGATGGCGGCTGACCGCCGGATCTGGTGGCGCTTCCATCTTTACTCTTTGCCGATGCTGCTGTGGGCGGCGCTGGTGGCCTACGGCCTGCTGTTGGTCATTCGCTGAGTGCGTC
>JBOFJM010000362.1:0-4451 GCA_051656825.1 Kluyvera sp. | reverse complement strand
CGACGGCGATTATGTGGTTTTACATGTTGCCGTTACAGGGCGTGAGCCAAACGTCACGCAGGCGATTGTCGATATCTTCCGCCTCGATAAGCAGCATAAAATCGTTGAGCATTGGGATGTCATCCAGACCGTACCGGAGAAATCTGCCAACCCCAACGGCATGTTTTAACGATGAGCGACTTCACTTTAGTTACTGATTTTGCTTATCTTTAACTCCCCTTCGCACTTTTTTACGCCTTAGCTAAGCCCAACTTTTTAACGTTGGTGATTGTTTAAACAGATTATTTACTTTACCGTTAAGTAAATAATCTATTTACGGAGCCTTCCATGCTGGCCAGATTCTTTGTTGAACGCCCGGTATTCGCGGCTGTCATCGCCATTTGCATTATGGCGGCGGGCGTGTTGGCGCTGTTGACACAATCGGTAGAGCAATACCCCGATATCGCGCCACCCGGCGTGAACATCACCGCTAATTATCCCGGTGCTGCCGCCAAAACCGTTGAAGACAGCGTCACGCAAGTCATTGAACAACAGATTAAAGGTATCGATGGGCTGCTCTATTTCTCGTCCACCAGCAGTTCAGCCGGTCAGGCTCGTATCAGCCTGAGCTTTGCGCAGGAAACCGACCCCGATATTGCACAGGTTCAGGTTCAGAATGCGGTTAATCAGGCCATTACACGTTTGCCGCAGGAAGTTCAGCAGCAAGGTATCACCGTGACCAAATCACAGGGAGACAGCCTGATGGTCGTGGCGCTCTATGACACCTCGCGGCAACTCGACAATATTGATATCAATGACTTTCTGGTCAGTAACTTACAGGACTCTCTGAGCCGAGTCGATGGCGTGGGTGAAACCACCGTGTTTGGCGCGCAATACGCGATGCGCATATGGTTAGACCCGAACAAGTTAAATAACGTTGGGCTGATGCCCTCGGATATCCAAAGCGCGATTGAAGCGCAAAATGCACAAGTCACCAGCGGGGAAATTGGCTCCCAACCGGCGAGAACGAATCAGTATTTGAACGCCACCGTAACGGTACAGTCACGCCTTGAAACCCCAGAACAGTTCGAGAATATTCTCCTGCGCACCAATAGCGACGGCTCTGCGGTGTACCTACGCGATGTAGCGAGAGTGGAAATTGGGGCCGAAAACTATCAGAACGTGACCACCCTGAACGGTTATCCGGCGGCGGGAATCTCCATCCAATTGGCCTCAGGAGCCAATGCATTAAAAACGGCGGAAAATATTCGCACCGAAATAGAACGGCTAACGCCCCAGTTCCCGTCAGGGCTGGTGGCGGCCTATCCCAGAGACAGCCCCCCTTTTGTCCTCGTCTCGATTGAAGGGGTGATTGACACCTTGATCGAGGCCATTTTACTGGTCGTTGTGGTGATGTTCCTGTTTTTACAAAACTGGCGAGCGACGCTGATTCCCGCCATCACGGTTCCCGTTGTCTTACTCGGCACGTTCGCGATATTGAGCGTGCTGGGCTACAACCTCAACACGCTGACACTGTTTGCAATGGTGCTGGCAATTGGGCTTTTGGTAGATGATGCCATTGTGGTGGTCGAAAACGTCGAGCGCATTATGGCAACCGAACGCTGTAGCCCGGTCGAGGCCACGCTACGGTCGATGAATGAAATCACCAGTGCGCTGGTGGGGATTACGCTGGTGCTGTCTGCGGTGTTCATCCCAATGGCGTTTCTTGGCGGCTCAGTCGGTATTATTTATCGGCAATTCACCGCAACAATTGTTTCGTCGATGGTGCTGTCAGCGCTGGTGGCGCTAACGCTCACTCCGGCACTTTGCGCGCATCTGCTCAAGCCGGTTCCGCATCGGCAAGGCCGCTTTTTTACCGCGATGAATCAAGGCATTGAGAAAAGCCAAAACGCCTACCTCACGCTTTTGCAGCGCAGCATCGCCCGCCCGGTGCGTCTGTATCTGCTCGCATTAATGCTTATCATATTGACAGTCTGGATTTACCTCAAACTGCCAACCAGCTTTTTGCCGGAGGAAGATCAAGGCTCGGTGATGGTGCAGTTTACCCTGCCCGTCAGCTCACCGCTGACGCAAACGCAGGCCGTGGGCGATGAAATCACCCGCTATTTTCGCCAGCAAGAAAGCGACAACCTGAACGTAATTTTTATGGTGATGGGGCGCAACAACGCGGGCAGCGGGCAAAATGTGGGCATGGCCTTCGCCGAGCTAAAACATTGGGATCAGCGTCGCAAAACAGCTAACAGCGCGCGATCAATTATCGCCAGGGCTAACCAGCATTTTAAAAACCATCCGTTAGCGTCTATCAATGTCACCGCACCGCCCACAGTGCGCGGGTTAGGCCAATCAAATGGCTTTGAAGTCTGGTTGCAGGATCAAAGTGCAAACGGGTATGACGCATTGCTGAACACGCAACGAGAGGTGCTAAGCCTGGCGGCAGACGACGCCAGACTTTCCGCCGTCAGGATTAACAGCCTGGAAGAAAAAGCCCAGCTCCAGGTCGATATCGACCGGCAAAAAGCGCAGTCTCAGGGGCTTGAACAGGCCGATATCAACAGCACGCTGTCAGCCGCCTGGGGAGGCATTTACATCAATGGCTTTATCGATCGTGGCCGGGTAAAACGGGTATACATGCAAAGCGATACCGACTGGCGAACCGCGCCAGAGGATATTTCCGCCTGGTATGTCCGAGGAAGTCACGATGGCATGGCCTCTTTCAGCAGCTTTAGCTCCGTGCGCTGGACAACCGGCCCGCAAATGCTGCAACGCTTTAATGGCCTTTCCGCCGTCCAGTTTCAGGGCAACGCCGCCGAAGGCGTCAGCTCCGGTTCTGCCATGAACATTATGGAAGAGATGCTGGCACAATTTCCCGGTTTCGGCTCTCAATGGAGCGGCCTGTCGTACTAGGAACATTCATCTGGCGGACAAACCTTGTGGATTTACCTCGCCACCAGCGTGTTTATCTTCCTGTGTCTTGCCGCGCTGTATGAAAGCTGGGCCATCCCGCTGGCGGTATTATTGATTATCCCACTCGCCGTTTCCGGCGCTATTTTTGCGACCTGGATAAGCGGATTAACCAATGATATTTATTTCCAGGTGGGCATGTTAACCACCATGGGGTTATCCGCCAAAAACGCCATCCTGATAGTCGAATTTGCCCACTCGCAATACCTAAGCGGAAAACAGATTGTTGCGGCAACGCTTGAAGGGGCAAGTTTGCGTTTACGCCCTATCATTATGACCTCACTGGCATTTGTTGCAGGGGTGATACCTCTGGTACTCTCTTCTGGGGCCGGTGCTGCCAGCCGCCAGGAGATTGGGATTGCCGTTATCGGCGGCATGATTACCGGCACGCTATTAACGCTTATTTTTGTGCCTCTGTTGTTTATTGTTATCTGCCGGGACGCGAAAAGAATGGCGCATGTCTCGCTTAACGGTGAAAAGGAAAAAGTGAATGAGTAAGCCATTAGGTCGCCCAATGAAAGCCCGCCCACGGATCCTGGAAGCCGCGCGCGCCCTTTTTCTGGAGCACGGTCTGGACGTATCGCTGCATGTAATTGCCGAAAAAGCGAACACCACCCGCCCCACGCTCTATAGCCATTTCCCCGGCGGGAAAGACCAACTACTGGTTGAAACCTTCAGCTTTCTCAACGATCAACTGCAATTACCGTTACAACAGTTAATTAACGATAAGCAGCATGATTTACCGGCGCTGCTGCACGGTATTGCGAAAATGATCCAGCGCTATTTTTTCTCGCCAGAAAATATCCACTTTCAACGCCTGCTTATCCAGGTGTTAGTCCAGCGTCCTGAAATATTTTCAAGTCTCGCACAACGCCCGACGGGCAGGATCCGCGACACGCTTACCCAGGTGCTGGCGCAACGCCATGCCGAAGGCAAAATTCAGTTAGACGATGCCCATCTACAGTCAACGGCATTCCTGGGGGCGATTATGGGTTATCCCCTTCCCGCTGCGCTGATAGGTCAAACGCCGGTCGATCAAGACTGGCTGGATACGCTCGCACAATCGGCTATCGATGTGTTTCTCAGGGCATGGCGGTATCACTAAACCCATTCAGCGTTTCTTCCCGCCGATAGCCCAGCGTATAATGCGGTTTCATTTATTGCTGTGGCTGATGATATGAATCTCAATCGTTTTTGTTATTTACTGCTGATCCTCGCGGCGATCGGCAGCATTTTTATGCCGCATCCTTTGGTTGCGTGGTTTTTGCTGGCCAATATTCTGACTCTGGTGATTTACGGCGCAGACAAAATGGCGGCACGGAAGGCCTGGCGCAGAGTGCCAGAATTGACGTTACTGGCGTTTGGTGTGGTCGGCGGCTGGCCTGGCGCGATTATGGGTCAACAGTTGTTTCGCCATAAAACACAAAAACAGCCGTTCAAAACCTATTTCATCCTCAGTGTCATCATCAGCGTTTCAGTGATGGCGGCGG
>JBOFJM010000361.1:0-5825 GCA_051656825.1 Kluyvera sp. | reverse complement strand
GGTCGCACCCAGCAGAATGGGCTGCTTTATATCGGTCAGCTCGGCGAGTGTCCCCATACCGTTGTGAATTAGCAGAATTGGCGTCGTCACTGGAAGCGTTGCCGCCAGACTTCTGACCGCATCAGAACCCTGCCAGGCTTTTAGCGTCACCAGCAGTCGGTCAGTTTGCGCCAGAAAATCAGGGTCGTTAGCAATTAGCGACTGATTAAACACACTGCCGTCCAGCTCTACCAGGTTCACACTACAGTAGGGCTGAGGTACACGTAGCCATCCTTGTACTTCAAATCCTTTTTTGTGGAGCGCCGTCATCCATAGTTGACCTAGCGCGCCACATCCCAACACTGTAATTTTCACACATCCTCCTGACTATCTTCTTACCACACCAGAGGCTACTGGTATGTCATACTTCACGCTGACGATGACGCGAGTAAGTGTGAGTATAGCGTTATCAATAGAGCTTCCGGGGATAACAAAGTTGAGTTATGCCGCGTTGCAGGTATTATGCAACGCAAAAGTAACTAAGGGAGGGGAAAAGATGCCATCTTTCGATATTGTCTCTGAAGTTGACCTTCAGGAAGCGCGTAACGCGGTGGATAACGCCAGCCGTGAAGTCGAGTCACGCTTTGATTTCCGTGGCGTTGAAGCCACATTTGAATTAAACGACGCCAACAAAACCATCAAAGTGCTGAGCGAGTCTGATTTCCAGGTTAATCAGTTGCTGGATATTCTGCGCGCCAAACTGCTAAAACGCGGCATTGAAGGCACGTCGCTGGACGTTCCAGAAACCTTCGTACACAGCGGTAAAACCTGGTTTGTTGAAGCTAAGCTGAAACAAGGCATTGAAAGCGCCGTGCAGAAGAAAATCGTCAAGCTGATTAAAGACAGCAAACTGAAGGTGCAGACGCAAATTCAGGGCGAAGAAATTCGCGTAACCGGTAAAGCGCGTGATGACCTGCAAGCTGCGATGGCGCTGGTGCGCGGCGGTGATCTTGGTCAACCGTTCCAGTTTAAAAATTTCCGCGATTAAGTCGCCGTGCCTGATGGCGCTTCGCTTATCAGGCCTACGTATTTTGTGCGGTTGTGTGATTTGTAGGCCGGATAAGGCGGTAGCCGCCATCCGGCAATACGTTTGCTCAGGCCAGCCTGATGGCCTGTTCAACTTCAAAGCGGTTCGTCACTTTGCTGTCAATTTTGACGTATGCAGAGTGTTCTTCTGCAACCACCAACACTTCTTTCACGCCATCCGTTGCCAACAGACGCTCGCGTAAAGCCTCATCGGCGTTGATCTCCGGCGGAATTTCCACGCGCAGACTGCTGACGTACGGCGGTTCCTGCATGGTCATGGAGACCAACAGCCAGGCGGTCGCCAATAGCGCACCCGCTAAAAAGACCGTTTGTGAATCAAACCGGCCATCAACCCAGCCGCCCAACGCCCCGCCGATCGCCACGCCCAGGAACTGACTGGTGGAGTAAATCCCCATCGCCGTACCCTTATAGCCCGCTGGCGCTTCTTTGCTGATAAGCGATGGCAGTAACGCCTCCATCAGATTAAAGGCGAGGAAGAAAATTTGTACCCCTGCGACCAGTTCCCAGAAATAGCTTCCCGCGCCCCACAGTACAATTTCAGCAATCAGCAACAGCGCGATACACAGCACAAATACCCGCTTCATGCGGCGTTTTACTTCGGCGTAGATGATAAACGGCACGACGGAAACGAATGAGACAAGCATCGTCACCAGGTAAATTTTCCAGTGCTCGGCTGCCGGAAAACCCGCTGCTTCAAGTTGCCTCGGCAGAGCAACAAACGTGGACATCAGCAAGATGTGCAGGCACATGATGCCAAAGTTGAGTTTTAACAGCCGTGGCTCCATCAGCACTTTGCTGAAACAGCCTTTTACCATGCCGGATTCGCGGTTAAGAACGTGGTTATGGCTATTCGGTACGACCAGAATAGTCAGCAATATCCCAAGCGTTGCTAGCCCGGCAATCATCCAGAACAGCGCATGTAGCCCTAATTTATGGGTGATGATAGGGCCAAGCACCATCGCAATGGCAAACGTGACGCCGAAACTGACGCCGATAAAGGCCATCGCTTTGGTGCGGTTCTGTTCGCGGGTTAAGTCAGATAGCAGTGCCATCACGGCGGCGGCAATTGCGCCAGAGCCCTGTAAGGCGCGGCCCAAAATAATGCCCCAGATCGAGTGCGACAGTGCGGCAATCACGCTGCCCAACACAAAAATCGCTAAGCCGCCGATGATTAACGGCTTACGGCCAATGCGGTCGGATACCAGCCCGAAGGGAATCTGAAAGACGGCCTGCGCCAGGCCATAAATCCCGATGGCAAGGCCAATCAATGCCTCGCTGGCGCCCTGTAATGCCATGCCGTATGTGGTCAGAACCGGCAGGACCATGAACATACCGAGCATACGCAGAGAAAATACCGTCCCTAAACCCCAGGTGGCGCGCAACTCACCCGGCGTCATTTTATAATCGTTCATTCCCACCTCTGTCTAAATACTGCCAGTAGTGTAGTGCGGGGAGGGGGCAGGGTAAACAGACGCTTAATTGACAAATATTACATTCTTGAATCATTTGTGCACAATAGCGACAACTGGAGATACCCCCGGCAAGCGCGATGCTGCCGAGGTAGGTGAGATGTCATGCTGCGCGTAGCGAAAACTGGCGAAGGGTGTCGATCATCTCCAGTGAACGCAATATATCTGTTTCGTCAATAATAGACTCGTCACCCGCGCCAATAACGGCAACACGAGTCCGTTTCATGTGTGACTCCTGAGCGTGGTGGGCAGGGGAATGGCGCGTTCGCCAGGGCTTGCCGCCCAGTAGCCTTTAATGGCAAGGGCGATGACGGTTAGCGCGGCAGGAATGCCAAGAATCAGGAACACGGATTTAAAATCAAAGCCCAGTGCCAGCATTTCCGCACCGGCGAATGCACTAAGAATGGCCCCAATGCGCCCGACGCCGTGCATCCAACTGGAGCCGGTTGCGCGCGCCTGAGTGGGGTAAAAGCGGGCAGAAAGCGCGTTCATTCCGGTATTCGCGCCGTTGAGGCACGCGCCGCTGATAAGGGCCAACAGGCACAGCAGCGGGAAGTTCACTCCGGCGTAGCCAATTGCCATGGTAAACAGGCCGCCGACGGCGTAAATGATCCCCAGCGCGCGGTGTGGGTTGATTTTGTCCATCAGCCAACCGGCAAACAGCGAGCCTACCGTACCGCCCGCCTGATAAATGGCGGTCATCACTGCCGCCTGGCTGACGGTCAGGCCAATCTCTTTCACCAGCGTCGGCAGCCAGCTTCCGAGGATATAGACCAGGAACAGCCCCATAAAATAGACCAGCCACAGCATCAGGGAACCGAGCAGATACTCGCGCGATACCACAATGCGCATGGCGCTGGTTTTGACCGGCTGCGGCGGCAGAATAAAGCTGACATTGTCACTCACCTGCCCTGGATAGAGGCGCTGGAGAATAGCGTGAATTTGCGCCGTTGGAGCCTGTTTTATGACCAGGAAACGAGCCGATTCCGGCAATTTCCACAGCAGTAGCGGCACAAACAGCAGCGGTAACACCCCGCCCAGCGCCATCAGTGAATGCCAACCGAACTGCGGAATCAGCCACGACGCGGCAAACCCACCGATCGCCGCGCCAAAGGTAAAGCCGCAAAAAATGACGGTGATAATAAACGAGCGCTGGCGTTCCGGGGCGTACTCCGACACCAGCGTACTCATGTTTGGCATGGCTGCGCCTAGCCCTAATCCAGTCATAAAGCGGAAGAAAATCATCTGCTCAATGTTTTGTGAGAAGGCGGTGGCGACCGTCCAGAAACCAAAGAAAAAGACGCTGTTGATGATGATTTTTTTACGCCCTAGCCAGTCGGCAAGCGGGCCGGAAAACAGCGCGCCCAGCGCCAGACCAATCAGCGCGGTGCTGATAACAAACCCCAGCTGATGGTTGCTGACGCCCCACTCTTGTTTCAGCGTTGGGGCGATAAACCCCATGATAGCAATGTCGAAACCGTCCAGCGCAATGACGCAAAAACCAAGAAAAATCACCAGCTTCTGGTAGCGGCTGAGCGGGTGAGTATTAATAAATTCTCTGACATCCAGGCGTTGTGTCTGTGACATAGCGTGCTCCTGTTTACAGGAAGGATTGTGCAGCGTTGAACAGCCGCTGAGCGCGTTGTTGTGCCGACAGTGCGCCCTGTGCGCCGGCCAGCGGGACTTCGAGTGATATCGGTAGCGAGGCAGGCAGCGCCGCCATCAGGCCGTGTAAATCCAGCCCGCCTTCGCCCGGCACATTACGCGCACAGCGCGCCTGATAAATAAGCTCCTGGTTGTCGCCTGGCGTCAGCGCTGGGGCATCGCACAGTTGCATATAGTTCAGCAACTGTGGTGGCAGCGCGGCTAATGCCTCTAGTGACTCCCCCGCGCGCCAGAAGTGAATGGCATCGACCAAAATACCGACGTTACGCTGCCCGCTGGCGGCGATCAGCGCCTGCGCGTCGGCCAGCGTGCGCATTGGCGTCCACGGCATGGGTTCCAGGTTCATGGTCAGGCCGTAGGCCGCACCGGTTTGCGCTAATTGGGCGAGGTTTTCCGCACAGCGCTGTAGATTGTCGTCATTACCGGCAACCAACACCTGCCGGGCTTCCAGACGCGCGGCGGTTTCGAAGAACGGCGTCAGCGATGCCAGGTTGAAGTCCGGCGTCAGGCGCAGTATTTCGACATCAGAAACGCGAATACCCGTATCGCGCAATGCGGCGAGCGTTTCGCGTACCGTGGGCGTATCGCCCAGCATGTCGTAGTTGGGGTCGTCAGGCGTGGCGGGCAGCAGGCGTAGGCCCACGTGGGTATAGCCCGTTTGCGCAGCGATGCGCACATGTTCCGGCGGCGGAACGTCGAGCATAGTCAGAGCAGCGAGGGACAGAGAACGCATATTCATAAAGACTCCAGTCGTTGCAGGTAAGGTTTGTTGTTATGTCGAGCCTTCCGTTGGCTAAATGCGTAATGTTCTAGCGAGTCAGGTGTGCGGACAGGTTTTTTCCTACCAGATAGCCAAATGTCATGGCTGGGCCAAGCGTGATACCGCCGCTGGGGTAATACCCCTGCATCACGCTCGACATATCGTTACCCACGGCGAACAGGCCGGAAATGGGGCGTTGATCGCCGTCCAGTACGCGCGCATGTTCGTCGGTTATCAGGCCGCTGAATGAACCGAGCGAACCTGGCAGAATGCGTACGGCATAGAACGGAGCTTGTTCCAGCGCGCCAAGCGTCGGGCTGGGCCGGTGGCGGGCATCGCCTTGCGCGCTGAAAATCGTCATCACGGCCTTGGTGGGCAAAGCCGTTAAAGCGGGCGACGGTGGCGCAAAGGTTCGCGCCGTCAATGCCGCATTTTTGCGCCAGTTCTGCCAGTGAACGGGCGGATTGCAGATACCCATTGCGCAGCCAGGCGTTGACTGGAAATGGGGTAGGGCGCGCGTGACCCAACCCATAGCGATGCAGCGCGCGGCTGTCGGCAATCAACCAGGCCATCGGGTTTTTCAGCGAACGATCAAACTGCCCGCCAACGGTTTCGCCTAAACGAATGCCATCGCCCTGATTACTTGGCGGCGCGGCGGAAAAATGGCCATAGCCGTGACGGGCGTGCGCCAGATTTTGCGCCAGCCGCTGTTTATCGTGCGGGAAACCGCCGCAGGCCAGCACCACCGCACGTGCGTTAACCTGAATATCGCCGTCATCGCTGGCGAGAATAGCGCCGTTGACGCCGTTGTCTCCCTGTAGCAAACGGCTGACCGGCGCGTTGAG
>JBOFJM010000360.1:0-1806 GCA_051656825.1 Kluyvera sp. | reverse complement strand
GCCCGCCAGGCGCGCAGTGAAATTCAACGCCTGCGTCATAGCGACTATCTCGCTGCCGCTGAAATGATGGGGATTCGCGGCGGGCGTTTGCTGTTTGGTCATATTCTGCCGCTGTGTCTGCCGTCAGCCATTGTGCGGCTGGCGCTGGATCTCGCTGGCATTATTCTCGCCGCCGCAGGGCTGGGTTTTCTTGGGTTGGGCGCTCGCCCGCCGATGTCCGAATGGGGGGCGATGATTGCCGACGGGATGCAGGTCATTTTCGATCAATGGTGGGTTGCCGCCGCGCCGGGTGCGGCTATTTTGCTGGCAAGCCTGGCGTTTAACCTGTTAGGCGATGGCCTGCGCGATGTTCTGGAGCCACAACATGACTGATCAACATCTTTGCGTCAAAGGTTTATCTATTGATTACCCCAGCGCGCGAGTGGTGAATAACGTCAGTTTTTCACTGGGCAATGAACGGCTCGCGCTGGTCGGGGAGTCAGGTTCTGGAAAATCGATGACCGCCCGTGCGCTGATGGGGCTGGTGCGCCGCCCCGGCCGCGTTAGCGCCGATACGCTCAACGTTTTGGGGCACGACGTATTAAACCTTAACGCGCGTGGCTGGCGACAACTGCGCGGTAACGATATCGCGATGGTGTTACAAGACCCGCGCTATGCGCTGAATCCGGTGAAAAACGTCTACGCCCAGCTTGAAGAAGCACTCACGTTGCATCAGTCGCTAAGCCGAAAAATGCGTGCGGAGAAAATCCGCGAAGCCGTCAATACCGTGGGGCTAGAAGCAAGCGTGCTGGCGCGTTATCCCGGTGAGCTTTCCGGCGGTATGGGGCAGCGCGTGATGATTGCGCTGGCGCTGATTAACGACCCGCGTGTGTTGATTGCCGATGAACCCACTTCCGCGCTGGATGCCCGTCTGCGCCATCAAATTCTCAACCTGTTGGTGGAACAGTGCGAACAGCGACAAATGGCAATGCTGCTGATTAGCCACGATTTACCGTTGGTTGCCGAGCATTGTCATCGGGTGCTGGTGATGTATCAGGGGGAAAATATTGATGAGATGGCGGCGTGTGATCTGCCGAACGCCACGCATCCGTACACCCGCACTTTGTGGACCTGCCGCCCGAACGCCGGGACTTACGGGCAGGATCTCCCGACCCTGGATCGCAGCCGTTTAGCACAGGAGAAAAATCATGGCGGTCGTTGATATTCGTGACCTGCAAGTGCAGTTCGCCGCGAAAACGGCGGTATCTGCCGCCACTTTTGCCGTGGAGGCCGGAGAAACATTCAGCCTGATCGGTGAGTCCGGCTGTGGTAAGTCAACGTTGTTGCGGGTGTTAGCCGGTTTGCAGCGTGAATGGCGCGGCCATGTGGCGCTTTTTGGTCAGCCGATCGCCTCGGGAAGGCGGTTTCAGGGGGGGTTGCGGCGCAATGTGCAGATGGTTTTTCAAGACCCTTACGCCTCGTTGCATCCGAATCATACGCTTTACCGCACGCTGGCGGAGCCATTGAAAATCCACGGCGAAACGCAGATTACAGAGCGTGTGGCGACGGCGTTAGAACAGGTAGGGTTAGCCGCTGATGCCGCGCAACGCTACCCGCATCAGCTTTCCGGCGGGCAACGTCAGCGTGTCGCCATCGCGCGGGCGCTGCTGTTGCGCCCGCAGTTGTTGTTGCTGGATGAACCCACTTCGGCGCTGGATATGTCGGTGCAGGCGGAGATTCTTAACTTGCTTAACCGCCTGAAGCACGAGCACGGTATGACCTATCTGCTGGTCAGCCATGATGCCGATGTGGTGGCTCATATGTCCG
>JBOFJM010000359.1:0-3665 GCA_051656825.1 Kluyvera sp. | reverse complement strand
TAACCCAGCGCCAGCAGCGTCGCCAGCGCCAGCAGCAGGTTGCTGACGTTAAACGCGCCCATCAGGCGGCTTTCAATTTCGCCGTTGCCCCAGGAGGAGTCAAAACGGATGGTCGCGCCGCTGTCGTGATAATTCACCTCAACCGCTTTCAGCCAACGTCCGTGGCAGTTCGGGTTGATGTGGTCTTCCATCGATACCGCCACCGCATCCGGCAGACGGCTCAGCCAGCGACGGCCAACTTCATCGTCTGCGTTTACAATGGCCTGGCCACAATGGTGCGTGGAGTACAGCAGCCATTTTGCGGCTTCGTAATGCTCCATATCACCGTGGTAATCCAGATGATCGCGGCTGAGGTTAGTAAATACTGAGGCGGCAAATTTCAGGGCCGCTACGCGGTGCTGTACCAGACCGTGGGAAGAGACTTCCATCGCGGCCATCGTAGCGCCTTGCGCCACCAGGCCAGAGAGCACGTGCTGAACATCCACCGCAGAACCGGTGGTGTTTTCCGTTGGGATAACTTTACCCAACAGGCCGTTGCCGACTGTTCCCATCACCGCGCTGGTTTCACCCAGTTGCTGGCACCATTGCGCAATCAGCTGTGTGGTGGTGGTTTTGCCGTTAGTCCCGGTTACGCCAATCAGGCGCAGGTTTTCCGATGGCTCATGGTAAAAACGCCCGGCCAGCGCCGATAAACGTTCGTTGAGTTGGCTGAGGTAAATAACTGGTACGCCGTGCATCTCGCGGATTTCGCCGTCGGTTGCTTCATCTTTTGCCTCAGCAATAATGGCAGCAACACCTTGCGCAATCGCCTGCGGGATATAACGACGCCCGTCCGCCTGATGACCTACTACCGCTACGAACAGATCGCCCGATGCAGCCACACGGCTGTCGAGCGTCATCTCTCGCAGTGCTCGCTCCGGCGCATTTGGCACCCACGGAGCAAGAAGGTCGCGCAAATTACGATCTGCCACCTGAACCCTCGCCTTGATTAATTACAAATTCACTTTTTTCACTCGTTGCCAGCGCATCCGGCTCGATGTTCATGGTGCGCAACACGCCGCCCATGATGGCACCAAAGACCGGCGCGGAAACGGCACCGCCGTAATATTTACCCGCCTGCGGGTCGTTGATAACCACCACCAGCGCAAAACGCGGCTGGCTGGCTGGCGCAACGCCTGCGGTGTAAGCAATGTATTTATTGATATAGCGCCCGTCCGGGCCGACTTTTTTCGCCGTACCGGTTTTAATCGCGATGCGATAGCCCTTAATTGCAGCTTTCACGCCACCGCCGCCCGGTAACGCCACGCTTTCCATCATATGAACGACGGTGCGGACGACAGATTCCGGGAACACGCGCTCGCCGGGAACCGGCGGGTCAACTTTGGTTATCGACAGCGGACGGTAGATACCGAAGCTGCCAATGGTTGCGTAGACTCGCGCTAACTGTAACGGCGTTACCATTAGCCCGTAGCCGAAAGAGAAGGTGGCCCTCTCTATGTCAGACCACCGTTGTTTTTGAGGATATAAGCCACTGCGTTCTCCGACCAACCCCAAATTGGTCGCTTTTCCCAGCCCAAAACGTGAGTATGTATCTACTAACGCTGAGGACGGCATCGCTAACGCCAGCTTGGAAACACCAACGTTACTCGACTTCTGTAATACCCCGGTCAGGGTCAATTCGCTGTAGCGCCCCACGTCTTTGATTTCGTGGCCGTTAATTCGATATGGAACAGTATTCAGCACCGTGTTTTCACGCACAACGCCACGCTGCAAGGCGGTCATCACCACCATCGGTTTGACCGTTGAACCTGGTTCAAACACATCGGTGATGGCCCGGTTACGCATGGTGTCTTTCGCGGTGCCGGTAAAGTTGTTCGGGTTGTAGGACGGGCTGTTCGCCATCGCCAGCACTTCGCCGGTGCTCACATCCACCAACACGGCGCTGCCGGATTCCGCTTTGTTAAACGCCACCGCGTTATTCAGCTCGCGGTAAACCAGCGCTTGTAAGCGTTCATCAATGCTCAGCGCCAGGTTATGCGCGGCCTGGCTGTCGGTAGAGGAGATATCTTCAATCACGCGACCGTAACGGTCTTTACGTACGATACGTTCGCCCGGCTGACCAGTTAGCCATTTATCAAAGCTTTTCTCTACCCCTTCAATCCCCTGGCTATCAACGTTGGTGAAACCAATTAAGTGAGCGGTAACTTCCCCGGAAGGATAGTAACGGCGCGACTCTTCACGCAGGTAAATCCCCGGCAGCTTCAGCTTCTTGATGTAGTCAGCCATGTCAGGGTTAACCTGACGCGCCAGATAGATAAAGCGCATACGTGGGTTGGTGTTGATACGCGTCGCTAGCTGATCGAGCGGCATATTCAGCGCGTCAGCCAACGCTTTCCAGCGATTGTTGAGCACCACACCACCCGCTTCGTGCAGCTCTTTCGGGTCAGCCCAAATGGCTTTCACCGGCACACTCACCGCCAGCGGGCGGCCGGAGCGGTCGGTAATCATTCCGCGAGAGGTAGCGACTTCCTGCACGCGCAGCGAGCGCATGTCGCCCTGACGCACCAGCATGTCGGGATTGATAATCTGTAACCACGCAACGCGCCCCAGCAAGAATGCCAGTGCCACCAGAATACAGCCGCAAAGCAACGCAAAACGCCAACTGATAAAGTTGGCCTGTTCTTCCTGACGTTTTGGTTTAAGCGTTTTTGCCGCTGGTTTCATGCGTCGCAATAATCCTTATTTCTGTACAACAATGTTTTCTTTTGATGGATCAACATGCTGCATCTGCAACTTTTCGGTAGCGATACGTTCGACGCGACTGTGATCGCCGAGCGCATTCTCTTCAAGTATCAGGTTGCGCCATTCGATATCCAATGCATCACGTTCCAGCACCAACTGTTCACGTTGGGCCGTCAGCAGACGCGTATGGTGAGCCGTTGTCACCACCGTTACCGCCGTAACAATGATGCAAATGAACAGACAGAGTGGCAGCTTCCCGAACTGCAAAAGGTCGTCGCGAATGACGCCAGGCAAAGCATGGCGCTCGCCGTTTCCTAACGACCCGGTAATTTTGCTAAGGGTTTCTGTCACTCTGCCGATCATGCGTTCGTCCTTTCTGCAATACGCAGCACTGAACTACGAGCACGTGGATTTTCAGCCACTTCTTCTTCGCCCGGCATCAACTTGCCTAGCGCTCGTAAATGACGACCACCCAGTTTCCTGAGTTGCTCTTCAGTCATCGGAATCCCCGCTGGAACCTGTGGACCACGGCTTTGCTCACGCATAAAGCGTTTCACAATGCGGTCTTCCAGCGAATGGAAACTGATGATGGAAAGCCGCCCACCCGGGGCCAGCACGCCAAGCGAGCTTTTTAGCGCTTGCTCTATCTCCTCCAGTTCACTGTTTACCCAAATGCGCACCGCCTGGAAGGTACGGGTCGCGGGATGTTTGAACTTGTCTTTCACCGGCATGGCAGCGGCAATCACTTCCGCTAACTCTTTGGTGCGGGTCATTGGCTGCTCGCGGTTACGCTCGACGATGGCGCGAGCGATGCGTTTGCCAAAGCGTTCCTCGCCGAAGGTTTTAATCACCCACGCGATATCCGCTTCGTCTGCGGTTTGCAGCCATTCAGCGGCAGATTGGCCGCGAGTAGGGTCCATACG
>JBOFJM010000358.1:0-3258 GCA_051656825.1 Kluyvera sp. | reverse complement strand
AAGCTTTTCGACCTTTCACTGGACACCTCTTATGTATTGGGGAAGTTTATCACCCTTAAGTCGTGTCCAGGAGCATTAGGCCACATCAACGTGACGCGCCAGCACCTGGAAAAAGTCTACGGTCAGGCTTCCGTCGGTGCGCCGCCGATGTCTGTGCCACATATCGATGCGCGCTTTATCGATGGCAAACGCGTGGTGCTGTTTGGGCCATTCGCTACCTTCTCGACCAAGTTCCTGAAAAACGGTTCATTCTTTGATTTGCTGAACACCACCACGACCAGCAACGTGATGCCGATGACCCACGTAGGTCTCGACAACTTTGACCTGGTGAAATACCTGATAAGCCAGGTCATGCTGAGCGACGACGACCGCTTTGCCGCGCTGAAAGAGTACTACCCGCAAGCGCGCAAAGAAGACTGGAAGCTGATTCAGGCCGGGCAGCGCGTACAGATTATCAAGAAAGATGCCGATAAAGGCGGCGTGCTGAAGCTGGGTACGGAAGTGGTTGTTGACCAACAGCGCACCATTTCGGCTCTGCTGGGGGCATCTCCGGGTGCGTCTACCGCAGCGCCAATTACTCTGAACGTGATGAAAAAACTGTTCCCGGAACAGTTCAACTCACCGCAATGGCAGAGCAAAATTCGTGAAATTGTCCCGAGCTTTGGCCAGAACCTGAACGGCAACACCGCGTTGACCCAACAAGTGTGGGATGACACCGCAGCGACGTTGCAGCTCACCAAACCACCGGTTATCCAGATGCCTGAAGCGCCGGTCGCACAAGCTAAACCGGCGGAGCAGCAGCCAGCGAGCGCATCGCCGCAGCACGATATGGCGCTGTAATTGCCCATAAAAAAGACCTGGCGGGTTCCCCCGACAGGTCTTTTTTTATGCCCGTTATCGGTTAACCTAAGAACATCACCGATACGCACAGCAGGCCAACAATCAGCGTAATCAAGCTACCGAGCGAACGGTAAGGCTTAAGCGCAGGGATCAGATACGTGGAAAGCGTTGGCATGATAAACAGAATCATCGCAATCAACGGCCCACTGATGGCGTAAATCATCGAGATGGCGTTCGGGTTGATGCAGCAGACGATAAACGTCACCGCCGACACCAGCATGATGGATAGCCCACGGTTAAACGAACGGCTTTTACGCACGCCAACCTGATTCAGAGACGATTTCACTATTTCGCTCGCCCCTTCAATCACCCCAAAATAGGTTCCGAGGAACGATTTCGACATCGCCACAACTGCCACAATAATGCCGGAGATAGACAGCCAGCCAGGGGCGTTCGGGATCATCGACAGTGCCGACAGTATGGTTACGCCTTCATCTTTGGCGGCGTTGATATACTCCGGTGGAATCGACAACAGGCAACTGAACACGAAGAACAGTACGCTCAGGCAGATAATCAGGTACGCGACCTTCATGATTTTTTTGCATTTACCCATCGCAAGCTCGCCATATTTCTCCCGCCGGTCGATGGCGAAGGTGGAGATAATTGGCGTATGGCTAAAAGCGAAAACCATCACGGGAATAGATAACCACACCTGATGCAACGTATGAGGTGTTACCTCCATCTGCGTCGTCAAAAGAGACGGCTGCCAGACTTTGGTCAGGTAAACCGACAGGAACAGGAAGTAGGCTATCAGCGGGAATACCAGCATCCCCATAACTTTGATGGTGGTCTGACGCCCCGTCAGGAAGATGAGGTTGAGCAACAGCACCACGCCAAAGCTAATCAGCGCACGAATTGGTAGCGTGATTGGCATATAGCGGGAAAGCTGTTCTGCCAGCGAGTTGGTAATGGCGACCGCGTAGATAAGCACCACCACGAAGAACGCGACAAAGTACAGCGCGGTGATGAGGTTGCCGATCTTTTTCCCATAATAGTGGGTCACAGCACCGGTGATGCCGACACTTGCAGGTGTGTTGGCGGAGAGGATGAACTGGCATAAGGCGCGATGCGGCCAGTACGTTAAGGGCCAGGCGACGAGGGCGGTAATAAACAGCACCACGGCACCGGCAGCACCCAACTGGATGGGCAGGAACAAGGTTCCGGCTCCGACGGCCGTGCCATACAGGGCAAAGCTCCAGAGAGTCTCTTCTTTTGACCAAATTTTAGACATTATCTGAATTTATCAACCATAAAACCGAAAAAATAGCCGCTAATTTACCATATTAAGCATTTCGTGTGGTTGAACATTTTCAGACCGATAGCTATCGGTCTGAAAAAAGGACTAATTTCGGACAAACATATTTTGCATACGGCGCTTCATCAGACGCGCGCGCAGAACGTCGTAAACCCAGTTGTAGAGCATGGTGTACGGCAGGAAGAACAGGAAGAAACCAATTTCCAGCGTCAGCGCCTGTAGCAGCGTCACGCCCAGAACCAGCGAGACAATATTGACGCCAATAATGATAAAGCCGCACTCAAACCCCAGCGCGTGCAGGGCGCGAATTTTCGCGGTACGCGTGACGCGGGTGACAGGCCACAGACGGTCGAAAACGGCGTTATAGATGATGTTCCAGATCATGGCGGTGGTGGCCAGAATGACCGTCAGCCCACCCATTTCCAGCACCGAGCGCTGCATCAGCCAGGCGGTCGTTGGGGCGAGGATAGCGGTGGCAATCCCTTCAAAGCATACCGCGTGGAAAATACGCTCCGGGAGTTTTCGGCGATGTAATGAATTCTGTTGCATGGTGAAACCTTGTATTGAGTCAGTGCTATTGCGCGCATTTTATGGGGAAATGTGATAAGTAAAAGATAGAATCCATCGATAAAGTAGATACATCATGCGCTATTCCCCAGAAGCATTAACCGCATTTGTTGAAACGGTGGCCTGTGGCTCGTTCTCAGCGGCGGCGCGTCGTTTACGTAAAAGCCAGTCAACCATTAGTACCGCAATCGCGCATCTGGAGGTCGATCTCGGTGTGACGCTGTTTGATCGTTCGGCGCGCCAGCCGGTTCTGACGGCTGAAGGGCAGCGGGTGTTGAGCTACGTGCAGGCGATTCTGGCAGCCAGTGAGAGATTAGATGAACTGGCGGTGTCGCTGAGTGGTGAAACCGAAGCGCGGCTGGCGTTTGTGCTCTCCGATACCCTGCACCCGGATGTGCTGGAGGATTTGCTGGCGCAGTTTGACCGCCAGTTCCCGCATACCGAATTTGAGTGTCTGGTTGGGGAAGATGATGACGTTATCGATTTGTTGCAAAAAGGGCGCGCGCAGGTTGGGTTGATTGAGGCGCGTGATGACT
>JBOFJM010000357.1:0-1553 GCA_051656825.1 Kluyvera sp. | reverse complement strand
GTCATCAGCTGCCCGTTTGGCGCAATTGAGATGGTGTCTGCCGATGGTACTGCCCCGCAGTTGGCGCAAAAATGCGACCTGTGCAGCGAACATGCCAGTGGAAAACCGGCCTGCGTCAGCGTATGCCCAACACAAGCGCTGAGTCTGATGGATGACGCCGGTTTAGAAAAACTGCGTACGGAGCGACAAATTCGCAGCGTACAAGGGCAGGCGGTACATACGCGCCAGCCAAGCCGCCGCGAAGCGTTTTTGAGTAAACCGCCGCGCGTGGGGGCGAAAAAAGTCGAGGCGGAGGTGCGCAAAACGCATTTCGACGAAATCTACTACGGGTTGGGTCGTTGCGATGCCGAGTACGAAAGCGAGCGCTGCCTGAGCTGCGCGCAAAAAGCGTGGTGTAACTGGACATGCCCGCTGCATAACCACATTCCTGATTTTATCCGCCTGGTCAACGAAGGGAAGATTATTGAAGCCGCCGAATTGTGCCACCAAAGCAGTTCGCTGCCGGAAATCTGTGGCCGTGTATGCCCGCAGGATCGCCTGTGTGAAGGTGCTTGCACGTTAAAAAATGAGGGCGGTTCGGTCGCCATCGGTAATCTGGAGCGCTACATCACCGATACCGCGCTGGCGATGGGCTGGCGGCCACAGACCGGTGAAATCACACCGCGCAAAGAGCGTGTCGCGATTGTCGGCGCTGGCCCCGCTGGGCTGGGATGCGCCGATATCCTGGCGCGCGCCGGAGTTCAGGTTGATGTCTTCGATAAACACCCGGAAATTGGCGGGCTGCTGACCTTCGGCATTCCGCCGTTCAAGCTGGACAAACGCCTTCTTGGCGTCCGGCGGGACATTTTTAGCGAAATGGGGATTCATTTTCACCTTAATCACGAAGTGGGCCGCGATGTGGCGTTTAACGACCTGGTAGCCAATTACGATGCCGTATTTCTTGGCGTCGGCACTTACGGCCTGATGGCGGCAGGGCTGGAGGGGGAAGACGCCCCCGGCGTGATTCAGGCATTGCCGTTCCTGATTGCCAGCACCCGCGAGGTGATGGGGCTGGAGGAGAGTGCGGAATACCCGATGGTCGAGATAAAAGATAAGCATGTGGTGGTACTGGGCGGCGGTGATACCGCAATGGATTGCCTGCGTACGGCGGTGCGTCGTGGGGCGGCGAGCGTCACTTGCGCCTATCGCCGTGATGAACTCAGTATGCCTGGCTCGAAAAAAGAGGTGGTTAACGCCCGGGAAGAAGGCGTTGAGTTCCAGTTTAACGTGCAGCCGCAGTACATTCAGCGCAACAACAAAGGGCAGGTCACGGCGATCGGCATGATCCGCACCGACATGGGGGAACCTGGGCCAGATGGTCGCTGCCGTCCACGGCCTATCGTCGGCTCCGGTTTTGAACTGCCGGTTGACGTGCTGATTATGGCATTACGCACCACGCCACCGGCGTTGGCTTCACGCTCAAATAACGTGACACTGTAACCGGCGCGCACCAGGAAATAACCCGCCGCCAGCCCCGCAGGGCCTGCGCCAATCACTGCCCCCGGATGCAACGC
>JBOFJM010000356.1:0-4652 GCA_051656825.1 Kluyvera sp. | reverse complement strand
CCGAGACAGGAAGTCGAGTTTCGCCGTGCCGCAGGCTGGATTTCGCAGGCGAGCGCAGTGCGAAGCACCGATTTCCCTGCGGGGCCGCAGGGATTGTCAAGGGGGACTCGGCAGTCCCCCTTGACCCGTTCACAGGAACTGATGCTTCATGTTCTACAAAACATCAGGTGAACGGAATGTGGCGCTTAGCTGACAAGCATCACGCCAATGCGAGCCTTTTTGCTAAACGTGAGCCAATTACAGGCTAGATACGTTTTCGCTCAGGTATTTAGCAACGCCGTCTGGAGACGCGTTCATACCTTCTTTGCCTTTTTCCCACTGTGCCGGGCAAACGTCGCCGTGCTCTTCGTGGAATTGCAGCGCATCAACCATACGCAGCATTTCATCAATGTTACGGCCCAGCGGCAGGTCGTTAACCACCTGGTGGCGAACAATGCCGTTCGCGTCGATCAGGAAGGAACCGCGCAGAGCAACGCCTTCGTCTGGGTGTTCGATGCCGTAGGCTTTCTGGATTTCACGCTTAACGTCAGCAACCATCGCGTATTTCACTGCACCGATGCCGCCTTTATCGACAGGGGTGTTACGCCATGCGTTGTGTACAAATTCAGAGTCAAAAGAAACGCCAACCACTTCAACGCCGCGCTTCTGGAATTCTTCGTAACGCTTGTCGAAAGCGATCAATTCAGATGGGCAAACGAAAGTGAAGTCCATCGGCCAGAAGAACAGTACAGTGGCTTTACCCTGGGTGTGCTGTTTGAAATTGAATTTCTCAACGATTTCACCGTTGCCCAGTACCGCAGCAGCGGTGAAGTCAGGCGCTTGACGAGTAACCAGAACCATGGGGTTCTCCTTTGAATTTATAAGGTTAATGGAACGCAACGCGGGCAAGTATAGGCAGAGATGGCTGATAATACAAAAAGACTGTGACAATTAATCAGATAGGTTTTGGCTATTGATTATTTTATTTTTAGCAAAGGATATTAAGAGCCATTCCGTGGCACAACGCAAGTGCTAAAGCGCTTTGTTTTCTGCCTGCTGCATCATCTGCGGGTAAAACTGCCAGAAGCGTGTCTCTAACGGCGCGTAATGTTCATCAAGGTCATGCCACGAGTCGCGCAGCGCGTCGAGTTTAGGTCGGCGATTCGCCATGCCGTTTAACACGCTTTGGATAAATTCCATGTCACGATAACGCTCCAGCCAGCGTTCTGACCATAAATGTTCGTTGAGAGTCACAAAGCGCGCTGGGGCATTCGGCAGAATGGCGCTAACTTGCGCATGGGCGTAGCGCACGAAGTCGGGCAGTGAAATGTCCGGGGAAACCTGCTCCCAGTGGCGCGATAAAAAGTGATCCCACATGACGTCGAGCGTAATTGGCGCAACCCGGCGCGTTGCAGGGCGAAACCACTCTCGGGCTTCTTTAACCTGCGGTAGGTTATCGGTCATCACGTCGATGCGTCGGTGCATGTGAATACCATCCACAACGGTCGCGGGATAGTCCTGTTGCGGATTGCCGCGCACAAAATCGGCCAGTAAATTCCCTGACAACGAGCTGTTGGCAAGGTGAGCGAGGTGCAGGTGAGCGAGAAAATTCATTGATTGATGTTTATCCAGAGGGGTAAGGGTTGCAGGGAGGACGCCCCGGCACTAGACTACCCGCCTCATTATTAAGCCCAGAGTCACAGTCATGCGCGTTGCCGATTTTTCCTTTGAACTACCTGAATCCCTGATTGCCCACTATCCGCAAGCTGAGCGCAGCAGTTGCCGCTTGCTGTCATTGGACGGGCCGACGGGCGCGCTGACGCACGGTACTTTCACCGATTTGCTCGACAAGCTCAACCCTGGCGATCTGCTGGTCTTTAACAATACCCGCGTGATCCCAGCCCGCCTGTTTGGCCGTAAAGCCAGCGGCGGCAAGATTGAAGTGCTGGTCGAACGTATGCTGGATGATAAACGTATTCTGGCACATATTCGCGCGTCTAAAGCGCCGAAGCCGGGGGCTGAGCTGCTGTTGGGCGACGATGAAAGCATTAAAGCGACGATGGTTGCGCGCCATGACGCGCTGTTTGAAGTCGTGTTTGATGACGAGCGCAGCGTGCTGGATATCCTCAACGCTATCGGCCATATGCCCTTGCCGCCGTACATCGACCGCCCGGACGAGGACGCTGACCGCGAGCTGTATCAAACCGTGTATAGCGAAAAACCGGGTGCGGTAGCGGCGCCGACGGCGGGTCTGCACTTTGATGAACCTCTGCTGGCGAAGCTTCGCGAGAAAGGCATTGAAATGGCGTTCGTTACGCTGCACGTTGGCGCAGGAACCTTCCAGCCGGTGCGCGTAGACACCATCGAAGACCACATCATGCACTCCGAATATGCTGAAGTGCCGCAGGAGGTTGTCGATGCGGTGCTGGCGGCGAAAGCGCGTGGTAACCGTGTGATTGCTGTCGGGACGACTTCTGTACGCTCGCTGGAAAGCGCGGCTCAGGCGGCGAAAGACCAGTTGATTGCCCCGTTCTTTGGCGATACGCAAATATTTATTTTCCCCGGTTATCAATATCAAGTGATTGATGCTTTGGTAACCAACTTCCACCTGCCGGAATCGACGCTGATTATGCTGGTCTCTGCTTTTGCCGGTTATCAGCACACCATGAACGCCTATAAGGCTGCGGTAGAACAAAAATATCGCTTTTTTAGTTACGGCGATGCCATGTTTATCACGTACAATCCGCAGGCTATTTCAGAGCGTGTCGGGGAATAAGTCCCCGTCATGAGTGTTTAACGTCAGACTGTTTTTCTGACGCAGGAGTTAAGATGAAATTTGAACTGGACACCACAGACGGTCGCGCTCGCCGCGGCCGCCTGGTTTTTGATCATGGCGTAGTTGAAACGCCAGCCTTTATGCCAGTAGGAACTTACGGCACGGTTAAAGGCATGACGCCGGAAGAAGTTGAAGCCACCGGCGCACAGATTATCCTCGGTAACACCTTCCACCTGTGGCTGCGCCCGGGTCAGGAAATCATGAAACTGCACGGCGATCTGCATGACTTTATGCAGTGGAAAGGGCCAATCCTCACCGATTCCGGCGGCTTCCAGGTCTTTAGCCTCGGCGATATCCGTAAAATCACCGAACAGGGCGTGCACTTCCGTAACCCGATCAACGGCGATCCGATTTTTCTCGATCCTGAAAAATCGATGGAGATTCAGTACGATCTCGGATCCGATATCGTTATGATCTTCGACGAATGTACGCCATATCCGGCAGACTGGGACTACGCCAAGCGATCTATGGAGATGTCGCTGCGTTGGGCCAAGCGTAGCCGCGACCGTTTTGACGGTCTGGGCAACAAAAATGCGCTTTTTGGCATCATTCAGGGCAGTGTTTACGAAGATTTACGTGATATCTCCGTCAAAGGTCTGGTAGATATCGGCTTTGATGGCTACGCTGTCGGCGGTTTGGCGGTGGGTGAGCCGAAGGCAGACATGCACCGTATTCTGGAGCACGTTTGTCCGCAAATTCCTGCTGACAAACCGCGTTACCTGATGGGGGTCGGGAAACCAGAAGATCTGGTGGAAGGCGTTCGTCGCGGTATCGATATGTTTGACTGCGTCATGCCGACGCGTAACGCTCGTAACGGTCATCTGTTTGTGACCGATGGCGTGGTAAAAATCCGCAATGCCAAGCATAAGAGCGATACAAGCCCGCTCGATGCAGAGTGCGATTGCTACACCTGTCGCAATTATTCACGTGCTTACTTGCATCATCTTGACCGTTGCAACGAAATATTGGGCGCGCGCCTCAATACCATTCATAATCTTCGCTACTATCAGCGCTTAATGGCTGGTTTACGCAAGGCTATTGAAGAGGGTAAATTAGAGAGCTTCGTAACCGATTTTTACCAACGTCAAGGGCGTACGGTTCCACCTTTGAACGTTGATTAATTTTAATAATGAGGGAAATTTAATGAGCTTTTTTATTTCTGATGCGGTAGCGGCAACAGGTGCTCCGGCGCAGGGCAGCCCGATGTCTCTGATTCTGATGCTGGTGGTATTCGGTCTGATTTTCTACTTCATGATCCTGCGCCCACAGCAGAAACGTACCAAAGAGCACAAAAACCTGATGAGCTCCATCGCGAAAGGTGACGAAGTGCTGACTAACGGTGGCCTGGTAGGTCGTGTGACCAAAGTAGCTGAGTCTGGCTACATTGCTATCGCACTGAACGACACCACCGAAGTGGTTATCAAACGTGATTTCGTAGCTGCCGTTCTGCCGAAAGGCACCATGAAGGCGCTGTAATTTACTGTTTTCCCAAAGGGAACTGCCGTGTTAAACCGTTATCCTTTGTGGAAGTACATTATGCTGGTCGTCGTGATTGTCGTCGGCCTGCTTTACGCACTTCCCAACCTGTATGGTGAGGATCCGGCTGTTCAGATCACTGGCGTGCGCGGTGTCGCCGCCAGTGAGCAAACGCTGATCCAGGTCCAGAAAACGTTACAAGAAGAAAAAATTACCGCTAAGTCTGTGGCACTGGAAGAGGGCGCGATTCTTGCGCGCTTCGACACCACCGATGTCCAGTTGCGCGCACGCGAAGTGCTGATGAGCGAACTGGGTGACAAATTTGTCGTGGCGCTTAACCTTGCTCCGGCAACTCCGCGCT
>JBOFJM010000355.1:0-2974 GCA_051656825.1 Kluyvera sp. | reverse complement strand
ACCAGGCCTGGCGGACATGGTTTTCCGAAGGTTTCCCAAGCCGCAGCGTGACGACCAGTAAACTGGCATTCGATCTTGACGTTGAGATTGAATTCCAGGCGGCGTCACGATGAGAAAAGATCTTAACCTGATCCTGGCGACCCTGACGGCATCGCTCGATGCATTAAAAGCCACCTTACCGGCAAATACCGAAGTCGTATTACACGACCTCACTCAACCAAAATCATCGGTCGTCGGCATTATCAACGGCCACGTCAGCGGACGTCAGGTAGGCGACGGCTTGCTCAGCGGGCCAGAAGAAGATGACGGTTTTTTAGGGCTTATTGAAGAGCGCCAGGAACCTTTATCATCGCGAGTTTATAGCGGCTATAACTCCTACACTCGTGGCGGCAAACCGCTGAGCAGCGCCTCGACGCTGTACTACGATAAACAAGGGAAAGCGATAGCCGCGTTCTGTATCAACGTCGATATGGACCCGGTCATTCGTTTCCGCCGTGAACTGGATTACCTGGTCTCCGGCATGTCGGCAACCCAAACGCCTACGCCTGAGGTGCGCTCACTCCCGGAACAGTCGATTAAAGAATTACTGGCACGTTTTGAAGCTGAACCGTCGGAAACACCGAAAGCCTTCCGTCTGCGAGTTGTGACTGAGTTACATGCAATGGGCATTTTCAAGATTAAAGGTAGCGTCAACGAGATTGCCCACGCACTCGGCGTGACTCGCTACACCATCTATAACTATCTGGATCAAATTAATGGACAATAATTCAACCACCACATTGCCGTTCTACCAGGTTGATGCGTTTACGTCACAGCCGTTTGGCGGTAATCCGGCGGGCGTTTGTCCGTTGACGGAATGGCCTGAAGACCATGTGCTACAGGCGATTGCGATTGAAAACAACCTCTCTGAAACCGCGTTTTTCGTGCCGATTGAAGGCGGTTTCCACCTGCGCTGGTTTACTCCTGGTGTTGAAGTTGACCTCTGTGGTCATGCGACGCTTGCGACCTCGTGGGTCCTGTTTAACTTACTGGATTATCCTGGCAAAACGCTGCGCTTCACGACCCGTAGCGGCCTTCTGACCGTGACGCGCGATGGTGACGAGCTGTGCATGGATTTCCCAACCAAGCCGCTGTACCCGATTAGCGAACCGCAAGGGCTGCTGGATGCGCTGGGTATCACCGAAGGGGTGGAAGGTTTCTGGCTGTCGGACGACATCGTGGTGCTGGTAAACGACAAAGCGATTATCGAAAAACTGTCGCCAGATTTTAGCCTGCTGAAGCACTTTAAAGCGCGCGGCGTGATTGTGACGGCGGCAGATAACGAATTCGATTTTGTCTCACGCTGGTTTGGCCCACAGGTTGGGGTGAATGAAGATCCGGTGACCGGTTCGGCGCACACCTGGCTTGCGCCATTCTGGGCGCAACGCTTAGGTAAAACCTCGCTGTTGGCGCAGCAGGGCGGTGCGCGTAAAGGTACGCTGCGTTGTGTCCTGGGTGATGAAGGCCGAGTGTCGCTGTATGGCAAGGCGCGGCTGATGATTTCTGGGCAATTTTATCTGTAAGCGTGATCGCTTAATTATAAAATAAAACTCAGCTCCATTATTATCGGTTCTCGGTTTTTTATTGATGAAATAAATGGAGAACCGATAAGTAAAATACCTTATCTGGTCATGTCTACGCTGCTCTGTATGCCACTGATGCTACAGGGCAGCGCCTCGCTACCATCAACGGGAATCACGACCCGTCCACATCTGCGACTTACTATCAATATGTGTTGCGCGCCGGTAAAACCACGGCGCGGATTGGCACAAACTGCGCTGCGTACCGATGGCGACCATAAAACAGTTATTTATTGGACTGGTCAATAGGTTATGCCGTATTGTGACGGGGAATAACGAGGTATGGAATTCGACATTAATTACATATGCTAACCCGCTTACTGAAAATAGAGGGATATTAAGTGACAAGTAAGATTCCAGGAAAACTGCTTATTTTGGCGGGGCTATTTTTTTCTACAACAGCTCTGGCAGTGCCAACACAAAATGAAGATGTCGCGTCATTGATTAATCAGCGTTTGTCTTACATGAAGGATGTTGCAGGAGCCAAAGCGAACAATCATCTTGCCATCGAGGATTTAACTCAGGAAGCAAAAGTATTATCAAGCACAGTGCTCGAAGCAGAAAAGTTGGGATTAGATGGTGAGTCGGTAAAAATTTTTATACAGGCGCAAATGGATGCTGCCAAGGCAATTCAATACCGCTATCGTGCTGAATGGTTATCTATACCTGAAAAAGGCTGGCAGCCTGAGCCACTGGAGGAAGTAAGAAGAAAGGTTAGTGCCTTAAACACCAACATTCTTACTGAGGTCAGTACGAAATTAGCCATGGATTATCGCTTTACTGATAAAACCGCTTTCATGAAAAGGCTTGACCAGGCTCACTTAAAAGATAGCGATAAAGAACGTCTGTGGTATTCGTTGAAACAAATCACTCTGAAAAAATAGTTTATACATTATTAAAATAAGAGATCGATTTAGTTCTTATTTTACTAGTTCTTATTTTACTGATGCTATCAGCCTCCTTTTATGGAGGCTGTAGCTCCGCTTTTTTATTTTCAGCTAATGTGAGCTGATAAGTAGGGGGGATGGAGGTTTCCCAGCGGTGCAACACCGCCGGAGAAAATCAATGTTAAAACAACAGTTCTCGAGGTTGGGTTTTCAGCGTCACCGTTGAACTAATTCCTGATCCTGTTATTGAGGTAACATACTTTCTATACATGATTCCTAAAGTAACAATTGACACGTGCTCTGTGCATAATGCTGGTCAGTTAAGGGTTTAGTATTGCCGCCAGTTGCGCTCTTTTTTACGCCATGCCCTGATGTGGTCTAGCAATATTGGACACTCGTTAAGGTTTTTTACGCCGCATGCTTTTCTTTAGCATACGGCGTCTGACCATTATTGAAGCTATGCGGCCT
>JBOFJM010000354.1:0-2579 GCA_051656825.1 Kluyvera sp. | reverse complement strand
CGCAGAAGCGCAAAATCTGGGGCTGGGCGCACAGTTCGGCGGCAAATATTTTGCTCACGATATCCGCGTTGTCCGTCTGCCGCGCCACGGCGCATCGTGCCCGGTGGGGATGGGCGTTTCTTGCTCGGCTGACCGCAATATTAAGGCCAAGATTAACCGCCACGGTATCTGGCTGGAAAAACTGGAAAGCAACCCAGGCAAATACATTCCAGAATCGCTGCGCAAAGCGGGCGAGGGTGAAGCGGTTAACGTTGACCTCAACCGCCCAATGAGCGAAATCCTCAAGCAGTTGTCGCAGTATCCTGTGTCTACCCGTTTATCGCTGAGCGGCACGATTATTGTCGGTCGCGATATCGCCCACGCGAAGTTAAAAGAGCGGATGGACAACGGCGAAGGCCTGCCGCAGTACATTAAAGATCACCCTATCTACTACGCAGGGCCGGCCAAAACGCCAGAAGGCTATGCCTCTGGTTCACTTGGCCCAACCACCGCAGGGCGTATGGACTCCTACGTTGATCAACTGCAATCCGCAGGCGGCAGTATGATCATGCTGGCGAAAGGCAACCGTAGCCAACAAGTGACCGACGCATGCCACAAACATGGTGGCTTCTACCTCGGCAGCATCGGCGGGCCAGCGGCGGTGCTGGCGCAAAGCAGTATCAAGAGCCTGGAATGCGTCGAATACCCCGAACTGGGGATGGAAGCCATCTGGAAAATTGAAGTGGAAGACTTCCCGGCGTTTATCCTTGTCGATGACAAAGGTAACGACTTCTTCCAACAGATTCAGGCGTCGCAGTGCGCCCGCTGTGTGAAATAACCTTTCAGCCGCCTTTCGGGGCGGTTTTTACTTTATAAGTCCATACTTATCTTACTCTCGCATGAGCAATGTCACTTCATATTCACTTTGAGTTCAAGGAGATAGTAATGACAACGTCACGCCGCGAAAGCGATTCTATGGGGCCAATCGAGGTTCCGGCTAACCAACTGTGGGGCGCACAAACCCAACGCTCGTTGGAGCATTTTCGTATTTCAACGGAGAAAATGCCGCTTTCGCTGATTCACGCTCTGGCGCTTACCAAGCGCGCGGCGGCTAAGGTAAATCAGGATTTAGGCCTGCTGGAGGCCGAAAAGGCGCGGGCCATTATCGCCGCCGCCGATGAAGTGTTGGATAACCAGCATCCGAATGAGTTTCCGCTGGCTATCTGGCAAACCGGTTCCGGTACGCAGAGCAACATGAACATGAATGAGGTGCTGGCTAACCGCGCCAGTGAACTGCTGGGCGGTGAACGGGGTATGTCGCGGCGGGTGCACCCTAACGACGACGTGAATAAAAGTCAAAGCTCTAACGATGTGTTCCCGACGGCGATGCACGTTGCGGCGGTGATTGCGTTGCGTGAACACCTGTTACCGCAGTTGGCGACGCTGCAAGAAACCCTGCGCCAGAAAGCTGAGCGCTTCCGCGATATCGTCAAAATTGGCCGCACGCATCTTCAGGATGCCACGCCGCTCACGCTGGGGCAGGAGTTTTCCGGCTGGGTGGCGATGCTTGAGCATAACCGCCGCCATCTTGAACAGAGCCTGCCGCACCTGAGCGAGCTGGCATTAGGGGGCACAGCGGTAGGTACTGGGCTGAACACCCATCCTGAATATGCGGTGCGCGTCGCGCAGGAGTTGGCCAGTTTTACCGGACAACCGTTTGTGACGGCTCCGAACAAATTTGAAGCGCTGGCAACCTGCGATGCGCTGGTTCATGCCCACGGTGCGCTAAAAGGGTTGGCGGCATCGATGATGAAAATCGCCAACGACGTGCGCTGGCTAGCGTCCGGGCCGCGTTGTGGGATTGGTGAACTGGCGATTCCAGAAAACGAACCTGGGTCATCTATTATGCCTGGCAAAGTCAACCCGACGCAGTGCGAAGCGGTGACAATGCTGTGCTGCCAGGTAATGGGCAACGATGTGGCGGTCAATATGGGCGGGGCGTCCGGTAACTTTGAACTTAACGTTTACCGGCCCATGATTATTCACAACGTTCTTCAGTCTATCCGCCTGCTGGCGGACGGCATGGACAGCTTTAACCGCCATTGTGCGGTGGGCATCGAGCCGAATCGTGAGCGTATTGACCAACTGCTCAATGAGTCGTTGATGCTGGTCACGGCGCTCAATACCCACATTGGCTACGACAAAGCGGCGGAGATCGCCAAAAAAGCGCACAAAGAGGGGCTGACGTTGAAGAACGCGGCGCTGGCGTTAGGGTATCTCACTGCCGCCGAGTTTGACCTCTGGGTACGCCCGCAGGATATGGTCGGCAGCCAGATTAGCGGCGCTTAATCCGCCGCCAGCCACAGGTGCAGCCGTGGAATCATTAGCTGTAGCGGCTGCGCCTCGGGTTTATGCCGATGCTGAACGTTATCAGCATCGTAATTCAGTAGCTCGCCCACGTCGGGCACACTCACGCCTTTACGCCCGGAAATGACTGCGATTAATGGGCTAGGGCAGGCATATTGCACCTGCTTTTGTTCACCGGCAAACCACACGCGGGCGATCGGCTGCACTTTCACCGGTCGCTTAATTTTGAGCTT
>JBOFJM010000353.1:0-2342 GCA_051656825.1 Kluyvera sp. | reverse complement strand
CACCTCAACATGCCTGCTCATCGCGCGGTTCCTTATTGCAGTGGGGAGAAGTCTGTCGGGCGCATCAGCACCGACTCCAGCCGTTCCACTGCTGCCAGCTCGCGGTTTTTGCGCGAGAAGGTTAGCCAGCGTTCGTCCTGTGCCATTCGTGCGCGGCGCACCAGACGGTCGTCAAGACTTTCATACGCCCAGATATGCACCACCTGATTCACCACGCCAATTTCGGTAAAGAAGAAGCCAATCAGCTTGCCAAGATGCTCGGTTTGCACCGCATAGGCGTCGCTTTTGTACAGTGCCAGCCAGTCGGCCATTTTCAGGGGATTAATGGTGTAGGTACGTTTTTCATAAATCATGCGGATTCTCCAGAAGTGAGAGTGGATTGTTGAGCCATATGGCTGGCGGCTAAATAGCCGAAGGTGAGTGCCGGGCCGAGCGTGATCCCAGGACCTGGGTAGGTTCCTGCCATCAGTGAGTCCATATCTTTGCCGACGGCGTACAGCCCGCTGATAGGCGCGCCCTGTTGGTTTATCACCTGGGCATCTGCCGTGGTGACCAGCCCGCGTGATGAGCCTAAATCGCCGGTGTACAGCTTGATGGCGTAAAACGGCGCATTCAGCAGTGGCGCGTTACAGGCATTGGGACGGTGGGCGGCGTCGCCCATCGCGCGGTTGTAGCTGTTGCCACCTTTGTAAAATGCCGTGTCGCTGCCGTTTTGCGCGTCCTGGTTGTAGCGGGCGACCGTTTGCTCCAGGCGCGACGGTTCAATGCCCAACTGTTGCCAGGCTATCGGCTTTGTATAAATAGCCCGCGCGAACTAACGCATCGTTGTTGACCGGCGCGGGGCGCGCCAGCCCCAGGCCGTAGTGCTTCATCGCCCTGGCATCACAAAGTAAGAAGCAAGGGGCGTTTTCGGCCTGTTGTTGCATTGCGCTGGCAAAGTGGTGATAAGAGTTGGACTCATTGACGAAGCGCGCACCGAGCTGATTCACCGCGATAACGCCCGGTTTGGCGCGGTCGGTAACCAGATGAGGGAAACGTTCTTCGCTGCCGTCCGGATGGCGCAGCACGGAAACCGGCGCCCAGAAAAAGTTAGAGGGCAGGTCTGCGCCTTGTTTAGCGTCTACGCTCAGCCCGAGCTGGAATGCCGCGCCATCGTTGGTGGCAGGGGACATGGTGTAATGCTGCTGGGTTGCAGGGCGGAACTGCGGCGCAATGCGCCCGGCGGCAAAGCCACCTGCCGCTAGCACGACGCCGTAACGAGCGCGTAATGACAGGGTTTTGCCGTCACGTTCAATCTCGACGCCGGTTACACGGCCATTTTCTTCGCTCAAGGCTTTTACGCTGACGTTTAGCTCTAGTTCCAGCCCTTTGCCTAGCGCCAGCGTTGCCATGCGGGCGATCAGCGCGTTACCCATCGCCAGCCGTGTGCCGCGATGATAGCGCAAGCGGTCGCGACCATAGCGCAGAAGCAGCTTGCTACAATGGCGAAACGATGCCCATGAGCGGCGGATATCCAGAAAGTGTTGGATATCAACGCGGTTTACCATCATGCCGCCAAACAGCAGCATTCCAGGCGGTGGTGAGCGCAGCGTACGAAAGTGCTCGCCCAGTTCGCGACCATCGTACTCCACCACTTCCAGCGCCCGACCAACGTCAACCGCGCCGGGTTCATCCGGGTAGTAGTCTGGCGATAGCGGGCGCAGGCTGTATTTCACCGCGCCCTGTTGTTCGAGAAAAGCCAGCGCTTCGCGCCCGGCGTTCACAAAGGCATCGACCATTTCCGCTCTATAGTGAGTCTCACCAATCATGGTGCGTAAATAGGTTTTCATCGCCTCAGGGGAGCCGCTTTTGCCTAACTGGCGTGCTTGATCGGTATCGTTGCTCCACACGGCGCCGCCGGAAATTGCCGACGTGCCGCCAAAGTGCGGGGCTTTTTCCAGCATCAATACCGATAACCCTTTGCAGCAGGCGGTGACGGCGGTAGCAAAACCCGCCGCGCCGCTGCCAATGACTATCACATCCCAGTTTTTCATGCGCTGGCCTCTTGCGGCTGTGGAATTGCGCCAATGAACTCGCCCATCAGGTGCATTTGCGCCAGCGCCATTTCGGGGCCGGTTTGGGTCGTGCATCCGCGTTCGCGGGCGAATGCCAGCAGGGGCGTGATGACAGGAGCCGTCACCACGTCGGCGACGTGCGTTTGGGCATTGAGCGTTGCCAGCAGCTCCTGGCTTAATGGCAGTGGATCAAACCCCGCCATGCCCGCCGGAGAGCCGTTAACCACGAGGTCAAACTCTGCCAGTGAGTCCGGCAGGCGGCTCAGGTGTACGGTCGGGAAGTGGGTG
>JBOFJM010000352.1:0-3795 GCA_051656825.1 Kluyvera sp. | reverse complement strand
TTGATTGTTACTGTTTCGGCAGGCAAAACCTGATTACCTGACGTTTGTCGGGAGTCAGGTTTTTTTGTTTCTGGGGTTCATAATGCAGATCGCCAAAGTTCTTAATAATAATGTGGTGGTAGTTCTGGATGAACACCGGCGTGAGCAGGTTGTGATGGGGCGAGGGCTAGCCTTTCAGAAACGCGTCGGTGACTCACTGGATGAGGCGCTCATCGAGAAAATTTTCGCCCTACAAAGTGATGAGCTGGTAGGGCGCTTGGGAGAATTACTCAGTCAGATTCCGCTGGAGGTGATGACCACCTGCGACCGAATCATCGAACGGGCGCGCGAGCGGCTCGGTAAGCTGCAAGAAAGTGTGTACATCACACTGACCGACCACTGTCATTTCGCCATTGAGCGGCAGAAAAACGGCGTCGCACTGCGTAACGTGTTGCTGTGGGAAATTAAACGGTTGTATCCCAAAGAATTTGCCCTCGGGCAAGAGGCGCGAGAGTTAATCGCTCAGCGGCTTGGCGTTGAACTGGCAGAGGACGAAGCGGGGTTTATTGCCCTGCATCTGGTGACCGCGCAGTTACACAGCGAAATGCCAGAAGTGATGCACGTGACGCGGGTGATGCAGGAGATTCTGCAACTGGTGAAATACCAGTTACACCTTGAGTACAACGAAGAGTCGCTAAGTTATCAACGTTTTGTCACTCATTTGAAGTTTTTCGCTCAGCGTATGTTAACGCGTACGGTGGTGGAAGATGATGATGAGTCGCTGCATAGCGCGGTGAAGGATAACTACGCGAAAGCGTGGAAGTGTGCGGAAATCGTGGCTCGGCATCTGCAAAAAAGTTACCAGCGTTCGCTCACCACTGAAGAAATCATGTTCCTCGCCATTCACATTGAACGGGTCAGAAAAGAGGGGCGTCTTTCTACATCGTAACGCCACGCCGGAGCGCGCAGTCGGCGTCGCTCGTGGCGCGGGTTATGCCGGTTTACGGGCGCGCAGTAAGAAAATCATTGGCCGCTCTTTTTCTTCATCCAGCGCCGGTTGCGCGGCAATCTGTTCCGCCGTTGGCCCCCACTCATCAAGATGTTCAATCACAAAGCCTACGGCAACCAGCGCGTTAATCCAGCTGGAGAGCTTGCGGTGCTGTTTTTTAACGCCATCGGCAAACCAGTTGCTGATGCGCTCGCCCTCCTGCTGATAATGGCTCACCAGCCAGCTTTTTTGCCCGTTTTCATCCTGTTGCCAACCCTGCTGGAGCGGGGCGGTATAAATGGGATGCTCGGCGGAAAACACCAGCGCGCCGCCCGGCGTTAAGGCTTCGAACACGGTCGCCAGCAGCGGGGCGATATCCGGTAAATAGTGCAGCGCAAGCGAGCTGTACACCAGTTCACAGCTATGGCGGGCCAGGCTTAAGTTTTGCAAATCTTCACAGCGGTAATCAATGCCGCTGCCATCGGTCATTTCGCGCGCGCGTTCCAGCATTCGGCTTGAGAGATCTAACCCTGTAATTTGCGCCGCCCCTTCATCACGCGCCCAGCGGCAGAACCAGCCGTAGCCGCAGCCTAAATCCACGACCCGCAGGCCGGACATCGGCGGCAACATGCGCTGTAAAGCAGGCCACTCCGGCGCGCCGTCTAACCCTTTTACCGAACGGTCAAGGGTGGCGTACCCCGCAAAGAACTGGGGATTATCATAAATATTCTGACTCATTTTCACTCCATGAAGATAAAAGAGAGGATTAACCCCCACACGCGTTACTAAACGGGATTAATCGGTTTAAATTATTATACAGCACCTTATTTCGTAACCCGATTACTCTCATGAATCTTATGCCTGGAAAAAATGCGCTGTACGGTCTGCCGTTGCTGATTGTACTGGCGGGCTGTGCGCCTTCGCACGACATTGGGGCGCCGCTAAAACAGCAGCTTCCTGCAAGCCGGGTCTCCACCTCGTTACCGGCGGCGTTGCAAAACGGCTGGCCGCAGAGCAACTGGTGGCAGGACTATCATGATGCCCAGCTTAACGCGCTGATTGACCGTGCGCTGGCGAACTCGCCGGATATGCAGATTGCCAGCCAGCGTATTGCGCTGGCTGAAGCACAAGCGCGGATGTCGCAGTCCAATCTTGGCCCAGAGCTGGATGCGGGAGCTAATTTTGAGCGTCAGAAAATGTCGGCAGAAGGCTTGATGGGGCCGTTTGCCTCCGACGCCGATGGCAACACCGGGCCGTGGTATACCAACGGGACGTTTGGCTTAACCGCCGGTTGGGATCTCGACCTGTGGGGGAAAAATCGCGCCCTGGTACAGGCGCGGATTGGTGAAGTAAAAGCCCAGATGGCAGAGCTTGCGCAAACCCGTGAATTGCTGGCAAGCAGCGTCGCGCGTCTGTACTGGCAATGGCAAACTGAAGCGGCTATTCACAGCGTTTTAGAGCAGGTAAGAGATGAGCAAAATAATATTGTGAACGTTGATATCGCGCTGTTGCAGCGCGGGATCACCAACTCTGCTGAAGGAGCCGAGAACGATATTAACGTCAGCAAAACCGACCAGCAGTTGACGGATGTCGCGGGCAATATGAAAGAGATTGAAGCCCGTCTGATGGCGCTGACTAACAGCCAGGGGCAGGTGTTAAATTTACGCAAAGCCAATTTACCCGCCGTTGCCAGTAAAATGCCGAATCAACTCGGCTATGAGCTGTTGGCACGCCGCCCGGATTTGCAAGAAGCGCACTGGTATATTGAAGCCTCGCTGAGCGAAATCGACGCCGCGAAAGCCGCGTTTTACCCCGATATCAATCTGATGGCTTTCTTGCAACAAGATGCCCTGCATTTAAGCGACCTGTTCCGCCATTCGGCGCAGCAAATGGGCGTCACCGCAGGGCTAACGCTGCCTATTTTTGACAGCGGACGGTTGAATGCAAACCTTGATATAGCCAGCGCGCAGAACAACCTTTCGGTGGCGAAATACAACAAAGCGGTGGTGGATGCGGTTAACCAGGTCGCGAGAACCGCAAGCCAGGTGGAAACGCTGATCGAGAAAAACCAGCAGCAGTCCAGGGTTGAGAAAGGCGTGCAGCGGGTGGTGAAGCTGGCACAGGCACGGATGAACGCCGGTATTCTGCCAGGGTCGAAAGTCAGCATGGCGAAGCTGCCAGCGTTGCAGGAGCGGATTAACGCGTTGCGCCTGCATGGTCAATGGGTGGATGCCAGCATTCAGCTCACGTCGGCGTTGGGTGGCGGTTATCACGCCACAGAATAAGGCGTAACGCTTGCGCACCCTGCCTGATGGCGGCTCACGCCTTATCAGGCCTACAAACCATCGGGTACATCCGTTTTTTGTAGGCCGGATAAGCGCAGCGCCATCCGGCAGAGCGGTGCGGCATTGCCGGATGCATTCGTTTTTCTCGTAGGCCGGATAAGCGTAGCGCCATCCGGCAATAAACGTCTGAGCGCGCGCTGTTAATCTTGCTTTTTCGCTTCTCGCCGTTTCAGCCACCAACGTGCGGCAATCACCAGCACAATCACCAGCGCCAGCCAGATAAAATGTTTTATATGCTGGTTAAGATGATGCAGCCACGGGCCAATCGCTTCGCCGCCTAAATAGCCGAGCGAGGTAAACAACAGCGCCCAGACAATAGCGCCCAAAATATTCAGCGGCAGGAATATTTTCGGCGGCAGCCCGCTTGCACCGATAAGCAACGGCCCGATAACCCGAAAGCCGTACATAAACCGCGTACCGATAACGAACAAATAAGGGTGATGTTGAATCAACCGCTGCGCTTTACGAATACGCGCCTGATGG
>JBOFJM010000351.1:0-5861 GCA_051656825.1 Kluyvera sp. | reverse complement strand
CATGGCGCTGACGCCCTTTGTAATAGCCCAGAATATAGAAAATCACCGCCGCGCCCAGCGAGCCTTGCAGGGTAAACAACAGGCTTTCAATTTCTCCGCTTGCCGGTTCATACAGCGGCTGGAACCACGGCTCATAGTGCGGAGCAATGGCCTGAATCTGGCTTTCGGCTTCGCCGTCAGAACCGCCGTATTCACCACCGTGATTGATAAAGAACGGCAGGATCACCAACGCAATCACCAACGCTAACAAAATAAGGGTCTTTTTCATCTTAGTGGCCCTCAACGGTAATGAGCCGTCGTTTGGTTAATTGATCGTAGATGATCACCGTCAGCAGCCCTTCGGCAATGGCGATAGGAATCTGCGTCAGGCAGAAAATAGTCATAAATTTCAGGCTTGATCCCACAAATCCAGCCTGTGGGTCCGGGAAGGCAACACCCAACTGGATCGAGGTGACAAAATAGGTTGCCAGGTCTGCCAGCATCGCACAGAGGAACACCGACACATCGCGACGAAAACCGGCTTTACAGGCCATTTTCCATACCAGATAGCCGACAATCGGCCCAATTACCGCCATTGACATGCCGTTCGCGCCAAGCGTTGTCAAGCCACCGTGCGCCAGCAGTAACGCCTGGAACAGCAGCACGATAGCGCCAAGAATCGCCACCACGCCAGGCCCAAAGAGAATCACCGCCAGCCCGACGCCCGTGGGGTGCGAGCAACTGCCGGTCACCGATGGGATTTTTAACGCCGAAAGAACAAACACAAACGCCCCACACAGCGCCAGCAGCACTTTCTGGTTGTTATCTTCCTGCACGATACGGCGCAGGCGCACCAGCCCGTACCACAGGCACGGTAAAAACAGCAGCCACCAGGCCAGCGCCCACATCGGCGGCAAAAAGCCCTCCATGATGTGCATCGCAAACGCCTGCTCCGGCACAACCAGCAGTAGCAGCGCCGCCGCGAACCCACTGAACGATAGCCTTTTAAGCTGGAGTTCCAGTTGCTGTTTCATTGTCCCTGCCTCCACTGTTTGTTGACCAGAATGGTTGAAAAATAGGGCAGCGGCTGGTCATCGCTGACTTCGCTTAATTGCCGCCAGCATTGCTCGCCGGGTAGCGTGGCTTCCGCCATCATCAGCGCGCTTTCCAACAGGTCAGCCTGCGCCAGCAGCGCTTTAATGCGCGGGAAACGGCCATACACTTTCATCAGCACCAGGCTGTCATGCTGTTGCAGCGCCTGGGCTATTTCCGCTTCTGGCGCGGTACAGGCGACGACCGCCAAAGATTGCTGCTCCATCGCCAGCGGCATTTGGGCGCGAGCGGCAATCGCCGCGAATGAGGTCACGCCGGGGACGATTTCCAGCCACTCTGGGTGGCCAATACGCTGGAGTAAAAACACCCAGGTGCTGAATAGCATGGTGTCGCCGAGGCTGATAAAACCGACCTGTTTTCCGCCTTCCACCTCTTGCACCAGCGCGCGTGAAACATCGTCCCACACCGCTTCTTTTTCGCGGCTGTCGGCGCTCATCGGGAAGTGACAGCAGCGGATTTCGGTCTGCTCGCCGAGATATTCGCGCACAATCGACAACGCCAGGCTGTCGCCGCCTTTACGTCCAGCGGGGGCGTAGAGGATATCCAGCGAGCCAAGAATACGCGCCGCGCGCACGGTAATTAAATCCGCCGCGCCGGGACCAGTGCTCAGGGCATACAGTTTGCCGTTCATGCCGCCTCCAGCGAGTGTTGCAGATGCTCAACAAACATCGCCCGCACCGCCGGGTTTTCGCCCAGCCCGCTCAGCCACGGTGTCGCGGGGATACCTGCCGCGTTGAACAACGTTTTCCACGAATCGTCTTCGTCAGAGGCCATATCGTTGAGGGCGTGATCCCCCGCCACCAGCATCAGCGGCATCAGGTGAACCGCGCGCACGCCTTCTTGCTGCAAGCTGGCAATCAGCACGTCCACTTCTGGGTAGCTTTCCACCGCCCCCACTCGCGCCGGAAAACCTTTCGCGGTCATCATATGGTCGAGACAGGCATACGCGGCAAAGGCGTGGTGGCTGGCTCCGTGGCCCATAAAGACCACTTTTTCATCGGCGTTCAGCGCGGGCATTTGCTGCGTTAATGCCTGCATCAGACGCTCATAATCCTCGTGCCCGCTTAATAACGGCGTGCCCAGCGTCAGGCGACGAAACAGCGGGCGCAGGGTTTGCACTTCACGGACTATTTTCTCGTACTCATCACCGTTAATAATGTGCAGCGACTGAATCGCCACATCGTCATATCCTTGATCGGCAAGTTTTTGCAGCGCCTGCAATGGCGTGTCGATATCCAGGCCATCGCGCTGTTTCAGCTTGCGGATAATCATCCCGGAGGTAAAAGCGCGGAACAGGTCGCGGTCGGGGCAACTGGCGGCTAATTCACGCTCACAGGCGACAATATTTTTCTCGCAGGTGTCGTGATAGCTGGTGCCAAAACTGACAACCAACAGGGCTTTTTTCATCATTAATTCCTTCTTTCCTCGGCCAGCCAGCGCGCTAAACGCTCGGCGAAAGCGGCCTGACTTTCGAGTAATTCATTTCCCGTCACCAGCGGGGCTGGGCGAGCGATCACAATGCAGGGGATCCCTGCCTCCAGACACGGCTGCACTTTTTCCTGATAGCCACCCTCTGCGCCAGAGGCTTTGGTAATCACCACCTCTGCCCGGCAGTGGCGGTAAAACACCGCGTTAAATTCCGCGCTGAACGGGGCGCAAATAGCGAAGATTTCACCCACACCAAAACCGAGATCAGCGCACTGTTGCACCACTTCCGGCACGGGTAAAACGCGGGCGAGCAGTGTTTTGCCCGGCAGCCCCGCGCGCCAGGCGGCGAGATCTTTACTGCCGGTGGTCAACAAGATGCGATCGCCCAACCGGCTGGCGACCTCGCAGGCTTGCGCAATACTGGAAACCGAATACAGCAGCGGATGCGTTAAGCCGCTAAGCTGCTCTGGGCGCTGATACCGGCTAAGCAACACGCCGGTTTCCTGGCAGGCTGCCAGCACATTCCGGCTCACCACCTCGGCATACGGATGCGAAGCATCAATCACCCAGCGCGTGTTATTCGCCTGTAGCCAGGCGGTTATTTCCGCCTGTAACAAACGCCCGCAGCGCACCTGCCCTTGAATATCGCCCGCCAGCGCTTGCCCTGTGGGTGTCGCCACCGATAAGGTGTATTTCACCGATGCGGCATCCAACTGCTGGCAAATCGCCCGCGCATCGCTGGTTCCGCCGAACACCAGAACGTCGCCGTCACTCACAGCACGTAGCCTCGCGGGGTGATCATCAGGCCATCCTGCACGTAGGTGGTTTTGTTGCCGACAATCACCAGGCTTGTCATATCGACCGGTTCAAAATCCATTTCGCCAAGCGTTGTCAGCCATTTTTGCTCTTTTTTACGTCCGGCGGATTTCACCACCCCGACTGGCGTATCCGCATTTTTGCTGGCAGAAAGCAGCTCAAAGGCGCGTGCCAGATGCCCTTCGCGGCCCCGGCTGCGCGGGTTGTAAAAGCAGATAACAAAGTCGGCTTCACCAGCGGCGATAATCCGTTTTTCAATCACCGGCCACGGGGTTAACAGGTCGCTGAGGCTGATATGGCAAAAGTCATGCATCAGCGGTGCGCCCAGTAGCGACGCCGCCGCAATGCTGGCGGTCATTCCTGGAATCAGCCGCACTTCAACGTCCAGCTTCTGCTTACTCACCAGCTCCAGCACCAGCCCCGCCATCCCGTAAATACCCGCGTCACCGCTGCTAATCAGCGCCACGTTGTGCCCCGCCTGCGCTAACTCAATCGCCGCCTAGCAGCGTTCAATCTCTTTGCACATGCCGGTTTTAATCACCTGTTTATCACCGGTGAACGCCTTCACCAGGTGGGTATAGGTTTTGTAACCCACGACTATCTCTGCCGCCTGGAGCGCCTCTACGGCCTCCATCGTCATCATTGCCTGCGAACCGGGGCCGATTCCAATTACGCTTAACATCAGTGTGTAACTCCCAAAGTAATAGTGACGCCCTGTTCTCGCAGGGTTTCGCCGGATAGATGCCCGTCGCTCAGCAGCCACGCTGCCGGGCCGGAAACGCTGCCTACGCCGACCGTTTTTTTCACAAAGTCAGAGGCGGGAAAGCGGTGTTGATGTTCGCCTAGCGCCTCAGGGCTAAAGGTTTCAAACGGCACGTCGAACTCGCGCGCCAGTTCGATAAGCCCGGCTTCATCCTGTTTGAGCGTGATGCTGCCAATCGCCCGCAGCGCCAGCGGATCTAGCCGTTGCGCTGCCAGTTGGCGCATCAGCAGTGAGCGGATTAACGCCGCTGGCGTATCGCGCCGACAGCCGATGCCCGCTACCACTCGTCTGGGCACGAGCTTCCAGTGAGGCAGCGCCAGCGCGGGCAACTCATCAACAATCGTGATACACACCAGCGCGTCCAGTTCAGGAAGCGTGTGCAGCGAATCAACGGCGATAAAACCACGGCAATCGCAGCGGTTAACCTCGTCGCGCAGAGATTCATCACACCACAGCCCGACGCGCTGCTGGCTCACCAGCATCTGGTTGACGGTTTTCACCGCCGCCCGAAAGCCCTGCATCCGCGCATTAAGCTGGCAGGCCAGACTATCGAGCGCCGCCACTTCGTTAACATCGGTGGCGGTGGTGATAACCGGACACGCCCCCAGCATCGCCGCCAGCCTTCGGGTGAGCGCGTTCGCCCCACCAACGTGACCAGAGAGCAGGCTAATCACGTGCTGCCCGCGCTCATCAATCACCACCACCGCTGGGTCGTGGAGTTTATCCACCAGCAACGGCGCCAGAACGCGCACCGCAATGCCGGTTGCGCCGATAAAAATCAGTGCGGTATCGCGCAAAAACGCCTGTTGAACGCTGGCGGCAAAACTGCCGTCAAACGCGCTAAACCCCGCTTCAACTAAAACGTCGCGGGTGTAGCAGGTCATTGGCAGCGCCGCACTCAGCCGCTTCGCCAGCGCCACGCCGCCGGGGGTCAGGCAGAACAGCGCAATGCGCTCAGGCTTTGCGGTATTCATGGCTGAAATCTGCGGCGTACAGGCGCGAGTAGTGGTATTCGTCACCGAGGAAATCGCCGACCAGAATCAGCGCCGTTTTGCGAATACCGGCGTCACGCACTTTGTCGCCAATATCTGCCAGCGTGCCGCGCACGGTTTGGCTTTCCGGCCAGGTGGCCTTGTAAATCACCGCTACCGGCGTGGTGGAGGGATAGCCGCCGTCAATCAGCCGCTCCGCCACGCGATGAATACGCTGTACGGAGAGATAAATCGCCATCGAGGTTTGATGCCGGGCAAATGACTCCAGTTGTTCACGTTCCGGCACTGGGGTGCGCCCTTCCAGGCGAGTGATAATCAGGCTTTGCGACACCTCTGGTACGGTGTACTCGACGCCCAACTCCGCCGCTGCGCCGAGGAATGCGCTGACGCCAGGCACGACTTGCCAGGCAATGCCGCGACGGGTCAACTCCTCGCCCTGCTCGCGCACGGAGCCATACAGCGAGACATCACCGGTTTGCAGGCGCACCACCGTTTTACCGGCGTTCACGCCCGCTGCCATCAGGTCGAGGATCTGCTCCAGATGCAGCTCGGCGCTGTCGTGGCACTCGGCGTCTGGCGGGCAGTAGCTCAGGAGTTCGGGGTTAATCAGCGAACCGGCGTAGATAACCACCTGCGCCTGTTGCAGTAAGCGGTAACCCTTGAGGGTGATCAACTCACGGTCACCTGGCCCTGCGCCGACAAACCATACACAGCGAGAATCAAAGGCTTCAGTCATGGTGTTGTTCCTTCTGGCAGGCAATAACAAAAAC
>JBOFJM010000350.1:0-1796 GCA_051656825.1 Kluyvera sp. | reverse complement strand
CATTCGATGATATGGTTCGCTCTTATCTTATTGTGAAAGGGGATGAAATTTACTGTTCATCGGCATTAGGCAGTCGCACTTTTTTGCTTAAAAACTATTTCCCAGATACGCGCGTAGATAAGCCTTATGGCCTGCATGTGCGCTTGGGAACCGCCGCCTTGCCTAATAAGCCCATCGTTTATTTGTGGGTAAAAGATCACAGTGGGCGCGTTTCAGGTGCGCTGGCGACAATCCCGCTGCCAGTTAACAGCGCACAACTTTTGGTATCAGCCTCAGCCAAATTAACCGCAATTGCGATTGTGATTGATGACAAAGCCTTGGTGACAGGGCAGCATGAGTTTCAAAGCCCGACTTCATTGCCTAAACCACTCGCCAGTATTGAGTCAGAAAAATATGGTTATCGATTGTATTTTTTTGGCAAATTGCTAACGGTAACTTCATGGTATGAGATGATCTTTTTCTCATTAACGATCAGCATGTTAGTCATGATGCTGATCTATATCTACCATGGAAAAGCACAAGATATGCGCTCGGAAATTCTGCGAGGGATCCGTGAGGGTCAGTTTTTCGTGGTGTACCAACCGGTGTTTAATTTACATACCCAAGTGATGGCCGGTTTTGAAGTGCTGCTACGCTGGAAGCATCCAGTGAAAGGGCTCATTCCGCCAGATCAGTTCATCGCGTACGCCGAGCATAATGGGGTAATTATTGAGCTCACGAAGCATATGTTCGAGCTGGTGGCTAAAGATGCCAAATTGATGGTGCAACATTTCTCACCGGGGATGAAGCTGGCGGTTAATATCTCGGCGGTACACCTGCAATCAGAGCATATTATCGCGGATTTAACCGCGTTTCGTGCTTGTCTGCCAGCGCAGCATTTTGTCTGTGTGCTGGAAATTACCGAACGGGTGTTAATTAAAGATGATGCAGAGGCTGAACGGTTGTTTAAAGAGCTGCATGACCTCGGTTTTGAACTGGCGATTGATGATTTTGGTACTGGCCATAGTGCGCTGATTTATCTGCAAAAGCATAAGATGGATTTTCTGAAGATTGATAAAGGTTTTATCCAATCCATCGGGCAGGAAACGGTACACACCCCAGTGCTGAATTCGATTTTGCAGATGGCAACCGATCTTTCGATGAAGGTGGTTGCCGAAGGGGTAGAGACAGAAAAACAACTGACCTATCTACGCCGGAGCGGCGTTTTGTACGCGCAAGGTTATTATTTCAGTCGGCCGCTGACGTGTGAACAATTGCTGCATGATGTGAGCCATACCGACTAGCACGGGCTGCCAGCATGGCTCTGCAGTTAATTGCGAGTGAGTGAATAACCTGTGGCCAACAGCGCAGACGACGTTTTTCACATATTCACATAGTGGAACTCGCGTGGTAGACCTTATGTGCGGCGTTGTGGTGGTGTGCTGCGCGGCGGACAGAGATAACAGGCTAAACGCCATGTTAGATAGGCTGCTAGCAGGCTGACCGGAATCGCACCCAGAATATCGAACGGGAAATGGACGCCCAAAAATACCCGTGCCCAACTGATAGCCACGCCGAGTAACAGGATTAGCCAAGCACTTTGTGTTTTCCCGCTAAGTTTTCCCTCTTTGACGGTTCTTTCACTAAACAGCAGATAAAAGCCGAGGCTGAACATTAACGTGGCATGTCCGCTTGGGAATGAGGCATTGGCATTGTGGAGCAGGTAGGTTTTCCCGATAGGCACCATAAACGGGCGCGGATGCGGATAAATCTTGCCAATAATAAAGCAGGCTAAATAGGCTAGTAGGGCACAGATA
>JBOFJM010000349.1:0-2413 GCA_051656825.1 Kluyvera sp. | reverse complement strand
GTCACGCCAGAAGCAGGAACCGCCAGACCATCGGCAAGAAAGTAGGCGTCGAACAGGCCGCGCTCAGCGGTTTGCGCCAGCCGCTTGTGAAATTCAAAATTGGTTGCGCCATCAGCGGGTTGATTCGGGTGACGCCACGCCGCAATGTGCTGGCCGCCACCGGGAAGGAAAGCACCTAACTTGATTTGTCTGCTCATTCTGGTTTCTCCTGATTCAAAGCCAAAATAGTGGGCTGGAACCAAAGATAGCCAGAATGAGCCGCGATTCTGAAATAACAAATATTGAGTTCGTTATTTACATTTTCGCAATAAGAAATCCAAACCGTTAAAACTTTGCGTTATAACCGCTCCGCTTTGCTCTCCTTTACCAGGGAAGCAGGCGGGGTATTCTGCCGCTGCCAAACGGCAAATGCAGCAGCGGCGCCAGCCGAAACTGGCGCAATAGGTCAGGCACGAATATCGTCGTATTCGCGAGTGTTATCAAACTCATGTTTAGCAAACGGGCACAATGGGATGATTTTGCGCTGCTCCTGGCGCATTTTCTCCACCACTTTAGCCACCAGTAGCTTGCCTACCCCCTGCCCTTTCAGACGGGGATCAACATCCGTGTGTTCAATAATGCTCAGGTGTTCACCCGTGGGTACAAAGACAATTTCCGCGAGCTGATTACCATCAGCGTCGTTCACGTAAAATTTGTTATGCCCTTCCAGAATATCCATGATGCCCTCACTCAGTCATGATGACGGTACTTCAGCGCCCCACTAGGGCAAGTATCGACAACGCGCACAACGGTGGCGACATCGACTTCATCCGGGATAATCCACGGTTTACGCTTCAAATTAAACAACTTGCTGCTGCCACGCACGCAGTTCCCGGAGTGTTGGCAGATATCTGTATTGAAGTAGACATCAACTTTACTCCCGGTATAGACGCGATAACCCGCGTCCAGTAGCTCCTTATCCATGACATTGCCTCTATTTTTTATATAGGTTAGAGACTAATCATAGACCTGAAGTCCGTGAAAATCGCTCGTCAATTCACGGTCACTTCATTGCGGATACGGTTCTGGAACTCGGTGGACTGGGCGGTGAATTTTTGCAGTTTATCGGTTAGCTCCGCAATCACCCGCGCGCTGTCGTTTGAACGACCATACACAAAATCGAAATAAACGGTGCAATCAGCCGTTTTGCACAGCTTAATGTAGTCATCCTGCAAATGAGGGAAGTAAATGAAAATCAAGGCTTTGATTTTCGAGTGCAGGTGTATGTTATCGCCATTGATACTGGCTTGCGTGCTACGATATTCTGCATCCTGTTTTTTCTTTATTTTCGCCAGGAAGAATTTGATGCTGGCCACACGATGCGAATGCCATTCTATTTCCATCGCCAAAAGCTCTTCATATTTTTGCAGCGTCTTCTGGTGTTTTTCTTCCTCTCTTTTTATCTCAAATTCACTCTGCATTTTCTTCTCTATCTTCATTTCAGTGCGCATGATGAGCAACCATCCGCCGCCCAGCACAAGAAAACAAACAATGAAAAGCAATAAAATGACAACAGCGCTATCCATATTGGGACCCTTTCGATAGTGTGTAAACGAATGACCCAGAGTAAAAGCGACACAACAATGGTTTATTATTAAATTATTTGAGAGTGAATTATTGTAAATTCGTCACGACGCAAAGAGAGAGGCGCTATCGCATTGATTAGATAGCAAAACCCCAGTCAACCTCACCGGGGTTTCGTGCATTTTTTTAGAAGGAGTACGCCACACCTACGCGCATACGGGTTTGGCGGTCGCTGCGGTCATTTACGCCCACGTTGCCCACTTCACCGTATGGTGCCCAATTCTTATCAATTTTATATGCTACTTTCAGGTTATATTCTTGCGAATAAGGTTTATTGTTATTACGCGCATTACCTTCTGAACTACGTGCATATACGTAATTCAGCTCAGTACGCCAATCACCAAATACGTAACCTGCCCACGCATCACCACGGTTTACTTTATCATCATCTTTGTTCGCGTTTGATGGATAGCGGGTATAGTCATAACGGTAACGAGCCGCTACATAAAAACCATTGTCGAAGCTGTACTGCACTCGTAAGTTTGGCTTATAAATAGAGCGGCTGTCGTTACTTTCAATATTAAAGCCAGGTTGAATGGAGAAGTTTTTATTCGCTTTCCACTGGTAGCTAATCGATTCTTCATGGCCATTACCCACAAAGTCGGTATAGGGTTTATCGGTATTATCGCCACCTGATTTCCACTTAGCTTCTACAGAGAAACCAAAGCCATTAGCGAAACGGTGAGATACCGAAACGCGGTCTGCGTTAGTTTTATCTGCCTTGCCACCATCGACAAACTCATGACGTAAATCGACAGTTACTGCGGATGCTGCGAATGAAGCGCCACAT
>JBOFJM010000348.1:0-2436 GCA_051656825.1 Kluyvera sp. | reverse complement strand
CGCAGACGCGCCATCGCTGAGCGGAACGCGTCGTCGATTTCGTTGGCGTGGTTAATATGATTCACCAGCAGAATTTGCAGCCGAGACTGTTCGAAGCGAGAAACCAGCGTGTCGGTAATACGTGCCGGAATCACAATCGGTAAACGGCTGTGAATGCGTAAGCGCTTGATGTGTGGCATCGCCTCTAGCTGGCTGAGCAGCCAGTCTAGCTCGTGATCTTTTGCCATCAACGGGTCGCCGCCGGAGAAGATGATTTCATCCAATTCCGGGTGGCTGTTGATGTAATCCAGCGCGGCTTGCCAGTTGCGCTTGTTGCCCTGGTTTTCGGCATACGGGAAGTGGCGGCGGAAGCAATAACGGCAATTCACCGCACAGCCACCTTTCACCAGCAACAATGCACGGTTATGGTACTTATGCAGCAAACCAGGTACGACGCTGTGCTGTTCTTCCAGTGGATCGGTGGAAAAACCGGGCGCGGCGATAAATTCCTCTTTCGAGGTCAGTACCTGACGCAGCAGCGGGTCGTTGGGGTTGCCTTTTTCCATTCGCGCCACAAATGCGCGTGGAACGCGCAGGGCGAAAAGACGCTTAGCCTCACGGCCTGCGAGCAAACTTTCATCAGCGTCCAGGTTCAAAAGACGTAATAGTTCATCTGGATCGGTGAGAACATCGGCAAGTTGCACTAACCAATCTTCTCTGGATGGGGTATTTCGGGTTACAATATGCGCCATTTTGTGGCTTAGCTACCATTTAACAATTTCAGAGGGCCTTATGGCGACTTACTATAGCAACGATTTTCGTGCTGGTCTTAAAATCATGATGGACGGCGAACCTTATGCTGTCGAAGCCAGTGAATTCGTAAAACCAGGCAAAGGCCAGGCGTTTGCGCGCGTTAAACTGCGCCGTCTGCTGACCGGTACTCGCGTAGAGAAAACCTTCAAATCTACCGACTCTGCGGAAGGTGCAGATGTTGTCGATATGAACCTGACTTACCTGTACAACGACGGTGAGTTCTGGCACTTCATGAACAACGAAACCTTCGAACAACTGTCTGCTGACGCGAAAGCGATTGGCGATAACGCAAAATGGCTGCTGGACCAGGCTGAATGCATCGTGACCCTGTGGAATGGTCAGCCGATCTCCGTGACTCCGCCGAACTTCGTTGAGCTGGAAATCGTTGATACCGATCCAGGTCTGAAAGGCGACACCGCAGGTACTGGCGGCAAACCAGCAACTCTGTCTACTGGCGCAGTGGTTAAAGTTCCACTGTTCGTACAGATTGGCGAAGTGATCAAAGTAGATACCCGCTCTGGCGAATACGTATCTCGCGTGAAGTAATTCATGCATTAAGCCGTCCGGCGCAGCATCAGTGCTGCGCCAGCTTCCGCATTACCCCATCCCGCTGTATTTTTGTCCGAAAAAATCACTGAGATCCAACATGCTGGATGAAGTTGTCTATGCTTATGAAGCACGATAACGAAAACTGGCACTTAAGGATGACATTATGGTGAAAAAAACAATTGCCGCTCTTTTTACGGTTCTGGTCTTTTCCTCTGTATTAACCGCCTGCAATACCACTCGAGGTATCGGTGAAGATATTTCGGATGGTGGTAGCGCGATTTCTGGTGCGGCGACCAAAGCCCAGCAATAAGCCTGTGCGACGGTACGCAATCTCGTCGTACCGTCTCTTTTCATCGCTCGTGCCCTTGTTTATACTGGTGGGCAACTTTCCAACACCTTACGGGACGACCCGTAAGCGTATCGCATTCGGGGACGGCCCCATTAATGGAGCCAATATGTCCTGGTTAATTCTCTTTGTCGCAGGTCTTCTGGAAGTGGTTTGGGCTGTCGGCCTGAAATATACCCATGGTTTTAGCCGCCTGGTGCCAAGTGTTATCACCGTCGCTGCGATGGTGGTCAGTATGGCGCTGTTGTCGTGGGCGATGAAAAGCCTGCCGGTAGGCACGGCCTATGCAGTGTGGACGGGGATTGGCGCAGTCGGTGCGGCTATCACCGGTATTTTGCTGTTAGGGGAATCGGCAAGCCCGATGCGTATCGCCAGCCTGGCGCTGATTGTGATGGGGATTATCGGGTTGAAGTTGAGCGCGCATTAACGAGGGGTTGTGCCCGATGGCGCTGCGCTTATCGGGCCTACGGGTGATATCCTGTAGGCCGGATAAGGCAAAGCCGCCATCCGGCGCGGCTTGCACTAGATAAACAGCACACCGACCAACGTTACCACCGTCAGAATGGCAGCCAGCCCGTAGAATACCCACTTCCCGTTCGGCACGTGGATCTTCAGGTCATGCATCGCATGGTGAATACGGTGCAGCCCACACCACAGCGGCAACACAATCATCAGGAAGATAAATGCGCGGCCAATCAGGCTATGGGCAAAACTCAGCACTCGCTCGTAACTGAAGGCATCGTCTGGCG
>JBOFJM010000347.1:0-3807 GCA_051656825.1 Kluyvera sp. | reverse complement strand
AAGCTCCACCGCGTAAAAGTCACGCAGGCCGACCTTCACTACGAAGGTTCCTGCGCCATTGACCAGGATTTTCTTGATGCGGCGGGTATTCTGGAAAACGAAGCCATTGATATCTGGAACGTAAACAACGGCAAGCGTTTCTCAACCTACGCAATCGCGGCTGAACGCGGCTCTAAAATCATCTCGGTCAACGGGGCAGCGGCGCACTGTGCCGACGTGGGCGATATCGTGATTATCGCCAGTTTCGTCACCATGAGCGATGAAGAAGCGCGTACCTGGCGTCCAAACGTGGCCTACTTTGAAGGCGACAACGAAATGAAACGCACAGCCAAAGCAATTCCGGTACAGGTTGCCTGACAGCCTTTACCCCTGCGGCTGGTTGCTGATCAGCCGCGACATGGTTTCCAGTGAATCCGTTCTTAAAATATAAAGCCTTTTCAATAAGAACGGATTATCCCCCGGCTTCACCTTTCCCTTCACCGTCGTAACCGCCAGATGAAAACCCGCATCGTTCGCGGCCTGCACTGCCGTTGCGTTATAGCTGCCAAACGGATAAGAGAGATACCGCACGTGAGGGTTGAATTGCCCCAGCGCCCGACGAGAACGTTCAAAATCGAACAGGATATTGTGATAGCTACGGCTGAGCAAAATAGGCCGACGATAGCCATCAACACGGTGCAGGACATGGGTGTGCGACTGGAAATCGAACACGTCTTTAATTTCTTCCAGTTCCGAAACGCTCATAAACTGGAGCGCTTTTGGCGCCCACTTCTGTGGATGGCGTTTGATACGCGACGAGATAATAAACGCCGTCGCTTTAAAGCCATACTCTTTAAGCACCGGATACGCGTAACGGCTGACCGATTTCAAACCGTCGTCAAACGTAATCACCACCGCCCGCGCCGGGAGATTCGCACGGTTACGCACGTAATCTTCTAGCTGATACATCGTAAGCGTGGTGTAGCCCATATCGCGCAGCCAGGTCATCTGGTTGCTGAACGCCCGTACCGAAGTGGTGGTTGAGGTATGACGAAAACGGGTGTTTTCTTCATCGCGCAGAATATGGTGATAAGTCAGCACTGGGATGCCGTTATCTGGCTGCGCATCCAGGCCGCTAATATACGCCAGACGCTCGCCAATACGAATTTGATACCAGGTTTGATTCAGCCGATCTTTCAGTTTGTTGATTATCGGGTAGCGCAGGTTTTCCGCCAGCGTGCCAAACGGCGCGCTACCAATATTCGGGGCGTTGTAAACTGGCGTGTCTTTCCAGGTTATCAGGTTCTGGTTGCTCAGCGGCTTGTTTAAATCCCCCAGCCCATCCTCAACCCGCTGCTTGCCCTGCACCGGCTCCAGGTGGCCTTTATCGATAAAACCTTTACCAAAACCAAAGCTGAAGGTGTAGTAATCCTCGGCGTCGGGTTCAATCGCGATGATTTGCCCGGCGTGCAAGTTACCGACGGCGACGGTTTTATTGCCAACGCGCGCCCAAATAGCGGCATCTTCCGTCGTTTGCATATAGCGCGTGGGTGAAGCAGCGAACACACAGCCAGAGATGAAAAACAGAAGGACAACAACAGCACGTATAGCCATGAGCAATAACCGAAGCGGGAACCGACCTCACTATTGTAACAAAAGCTACATCAATACCAATGTTTAAGACGCATACAGGTCATGCAGCAGGACAAAAGGCGGATTTTTTTGCTGTTGATGCCAAAGACTCGTCACGGCGGGCTTTCCCTGCGTGACAATATGGTCACGAAAGGCGCTGCTACTGAGGTGTTCTCGGTGTTGAATCATTCGTTCAATTAATGGGTAATCAATACCGGCAATCACTTCACAACCGCTGTGTTTGTGGCTCATCAGCGAAGCCACACGATACGGAGCAGCGCCCGCGATATCGGTCAGGAAGATAACGCCATCGCCGCTATCCGTTTGATGCAGTGCGTCACACATCATGCGGCTGAGCATATTCACACTCAAGCCACGCCAGTAACTCACCGCCCGACACTGCGGCAACGGGCCATGCTTTTTTTCCAGACGATCCAGCAATTCCTGTGCGCGATCGTCATGGCAGGATATCACCCAACCTAACATACTTGCCTCCTTAGCAGGCGAGTAGTTTAGCAGAGTGATAGATGAATTGCGGTGACGACTGTCAAAGAATAGATCCCGGCAGAGTTTGCCTGCCGGGAAAATCAGCAGAATCAGCTACGTAAGCCGCGTCCGCGCTGGATTAAATACCAGCAAAGAAGGTAAAAAGCGATGATAAATACGACGAGTACGCCAAACGTCGTCACCAACGGCACATCGTTTATGCCGAGGAAGCCGTAGCGGAAACCGCTAATCATGTACACAATCGGGTTCAGGTGCGACAGCGCCTGCCAAAACGGCGGCAGCAACGTCAGCGAATAGAACACCCCACCGAGGTAAGTCAGCGGCGTCAGCACGAAAGTTGGGATCAGGCTGATATCATCAAAGGTTTTCGCGAAGACCGCGTTCAGAAGCCCCGCCAGCGAGAACAGTACCGCCGTCAGTATCAGCGTGAGCGCTACAAACGTCCACGAGTGCACCTGGAAAGGTACGAAGAACAGTGAAATTGCCGTAACCAGCACGCCAACACACAGGCCTCGCGCCACGCCACCGCCGACAAAGCCAGCGATAATCACATGCGTAGGGACGGGAGCCACCAGCAGTTCTTCAATGTTGCGCTGGAATTTAGCGCTAAAGAAGGACGACGCTACGTTGGCATAGGCATTGGTAATCACCGCCATCATGATAAGACCCGGCACGATAAACTGCATGTATGAGAAACCATGCATTTCGCCAATGCGTGAGCCAATCAGATTGCCAAAAATAATAAAGTACAGCGTCATGGTGATGACCGGCGGAACCAGCGTCTGCACCCAGATACGCATAAAGCGATGGATCTCTTTCGCCCAGATGCTTTTCAGCGCGATCCAGTAAAGCTGCATCATGCGCGTTCTCCTTGTTTATCATTCACCAACGAAACAAACAGCTCTTCCAGTCGGTTGGCTTTGTTACGCATACTCAACACCTGAATCCCCTGCGCGCTCAACTGCGCAAAAACGCTGTTAATCCCCTGCTCACGCAGCACTTCAACTTCCAGCGTCGAGGTATCGACCAGGTTATAGGCATAGCCATCCAGCTTCGGCAGCGGGCTTTTCGGCGCGAGATCGAGAATAAAGGTTTCAGATTTCAGCTTCGAAAGCAGAGCTTTCATTGAGGTGTTTTCGACCAGTTCACCGCGCTGGATAATGCCGATGTTACGGCACAGCATTTCGGCTTCTTCCAGGTAGTGAGTGGTGAGAATAATGGTCGTGCCTTTGTCGTTTAAATCCTTCAGGAAGCCCCACATCGAACGGCGCAGTTCGATATCCACGCCCGCTGTCGGCTCATCGAGGATCAGCAGTTTCGGCTCATGCATCAGCGCGCGCGCAATCATCAGACGACGCTTCATGCCGCCAGATAACATGCGCGCACGTTCGTTACGTTTTTCCCACAAGTCGAGCTGTTTGAGGTATTTTTCGCTGCGGATAACCGCTTCTTTGTGTTCTACGCCATAGTATCCCGCCTGATTCACCACGATTTGCTGCACGGTTTCAAACGGGTTGAAGTTAAATTCCTGTGGCACTAGACCAAGCTGGCGTTTGGCGTTGACCACATCTTTTTGCAGGTCATAGCCAAAAACGCTAACGCGCCCGGAGGATTTATTCACCAGCGAACTGATAATGCCGATGGTGGTTGATTTCCCCGCGCCGTTTGGCCCCAAAAGCGCATAAAAAT
>JBOFJM010000346.1:0-2528 GCA_051656825.1 Kluyvera sp. | reverse complement strand
CGTGCAGACGGCGGGAAAAACGTTGTTTATCCCGCAGAGTCAGCGCGTCAAGGCGCTGGCTGAGCTGCGCAAAAGTGATTTTTTGTTGTTCGGTCATAGTGTTATTGGGCAGCATACTGCCAGGAAATTGTTCTTATAAAGTATCGCTCTAGAGTACCACATTTGCCCATTTGGTGCCTTGTTCAAAAAAACTGATAATAGAATTCGATATATTGCGCTATCCCTGTGGCAGGAATGTGAATAGAGTGTCATCAAGCAACAGGGCGCCGCCCGTCAATCAAATATAAGGAATTACCTATGAGTAAAGTATTGGTTCTGAAATCCAGCATCCTGGCAGGCTACTCTCAATCAGGTCAGCTGTCCGACTATTTTGTTGAACAGTGGCGCGAAAAACACTCTGCCGATCAGATTACCGTGCGTGACCTGGCTGCAAACCCTATTCCGGTACTGGATGGCGAGCTGGTTGGTGCGCTGCGCCCAAGCGACTCCCCACTGACTCCACGTCAGCAAGAAGCGCTGAACCTGTCCGACGAGCTGATTGCTGAGCTGAAATCTCACGACGTTATCGTGATTGCCGCGCCGATGTATAACTTCAACATCCCGACGCAACTGAAAAACTACTTTGACCTCGTAGCGCGTGCCGGTGTGACCTTCCGTTATACCGAAAATGGCCCAGAAGGCCTGGTCACCGGTAAAAAAGCGATTGTTATCACCAGCCGTGGCGGCATCCATAAAGATACCCCGACTGACCTGGTAACACCGTACCTGTCGACTTTCCTCGGCTTTATCGGGATTACCGATGTGAACTTCGTGTTTGCAGAAGGGATTGCTTACGGCCCGGAAATGGCAGCCAAATCCACGGAAAACGCGAAAGTTGCGATCGACGGTCTGGTTGCTTAATCACGCCATATAACGCGATAAAAATAAAAACCTACGACCCGCAATGGCGTAGGTTTTTTTTATGGCTATTCAGCGATGCGCCATAGCCGCCACATTAATTGTGCGCGGAGAATCCTGCCATCACCCTTTCGCGGCAATGCTATCAAGCGTCGCCAGCACCTCAGCGGATAACGTCAGATTCGCCGCTGCCATATTTTCACGCAGATGCGCCACCGACGATGTTCCAGGGATCAACAAAATATTCGGTGAACGGTGCAGCAACCAGGCGAGCGCTACTTGCATCGGCGTCGCGTTAAGTGCACGAGCCACATCGTTCAGCGTGGCGGATTGCAGGGGTGAAAAACCACCGAGCGGGAAGAACGGAACATAGGCAATGCCGTCCTGCGCCAACGCATCGATTAGTGCATCATCGCCGCGATGCGCAATATTGTACTCATTCTGTACGCAAACAATTTCCGCAATATCACGCGCTTCAGCCACCTGCGTTGGCGTGACGTTACTCAGGCCAATGTGCTTCACCAACCCTTGCTGTTGCAGTTCTGCCAACACCGTAAAGGTGTCTTCAATGGAGCCTTCTCGCGGCGCATGACCGTCACCCATCATCACGCGCATGTTGACGACATCAAGAACATCCAGCCCCAGATTACGCAGGTTATCGTGTACCGCTTGTTTCAGCTCCTGCGGCGAAAATGCCGGTAGCCAGGAGCCGTCGTCCCCCCGTCGCGCGCCAATTTTGGTGACAATCACCAAATCATCAGCATAGGGATGCAGGGCTTCGTGGATAATCTGGTTAGTCACATGCGGGCCGTAGAAATCACTGGTATCGATGTGATTAATGCCCAGTTCCAGCGCTTCACGGAGTACGGTAATCGCCGCGTGGCGGTCTTTCGGCGGGCCAAATACACCGGGGCCAGCAAGCTGCATCGCACCGTAACCAAGACGATTAACGGGGGTAGAACCAAGGGAAAACGTAGCGCTATAGGTCATAACGTCCTGCCTGTTTCATGATGAAAGTGGTTCTATTCTTATCCATCACTGTGCCCTGCTCAAGGAGATGTACGGCTTTATTTTATGCCATTTCATTACGGGCGCGTTTTCTTTGGCTCTAACCATTGACTGTATGTGTATACAGTATTATTTTGTCACTTATCTTTATAAAGGAGAAAGTGATGTTTATCGAGCTAGTCTATGACAAGCGCAATTTTGAAGGGCTGCCGGGCGCAAAAGAGATTATCTTGCAGGAGCTTACCAAACGCGTGCACCGTATCTTCCCGGAGGCGGATGTGCGGGTTAAGCCGATGATGACGTTGCCTGCCATCAACACCGATGCCAGCAAGCATGAAAAAGAGCAGATAAGCCGTGCCGTTCAGGAGATGTTCGAAGAAGCGGATATGTGGCTAGTCACAGAATAATGAAAGACAACACCACGGTTATCGGCAGGCCATTTGTTTCCTGTCGATAATCGGTTTCCCCCTCTGACACGCCCTGTTTTATTTACCCACGGTTATTGTCTTTTTTAATGATATATCGCCAATACTGAAACTCATTTACAGTGTAAATATACTTTTAAAATTATTTACCCTTCAATTCATTTGCCTGCTAGTGACTTAATCATCTCTAGCTAATCT
>JBOFJM010000345.1:0-3499 GCA_051656825.1 Kluyvera sp. | reverse complement strand
CCCGCAGCCAGGCGGCACTTCCCACATTGTTGATACCGATGAACAGCCGCAAACCGATGCCAGCGCAGAAGCGTTAGCACGTCTGGTTCCTTCTTTTGATAATCAGGGGTCGGTTACTGCCGGTAATGCGTCTTCCATTAATGATGGTGCGGCGGCGGTATTGATGATGAGCGAAAGCAAAGCGCTGGAACTCGGTTTGCCGATCCTTGCGCGGATCCGTGCCTTTGCAAGCGTGGGGGTTGATCCCGCGTTGATGGGTATTGCGCCGGTGTATGCAACCCGCCGTTGCCTGGATCGCGCCGGTTGGCAGCTTGGCGATGTGGATTTAATCGAGGCTAACGAAGCGTTCGCCGCTCAGGCGATTTCGGTAGGCAGAATGCTGGAGTGGAACGAGCACAAGGTGAACGTTAACGGCGGGGCTATCGCGTTGGGGCATCCGATTGGCGCGTCCGGTTGCCGTATTCTGGTTTCTTTGGTACACGAAATGATTAAACGTGATGCCCGTAAAGGGTTAGCGACGCTGTGTATTGGCGGAGGGCAGGGCGTTGCTCTTGCCGTTGAGCGTGATATTCAGCAATAAACCTTGAATCCCCCCCATTTCCCTTCTTTCAGAAAGGCCTCGCACGAGGCCTTTTTTGTGCACGTCCCTTATCCCGCCTAAAGATAAACGTGAAAATGTCTAGCCTATTTCTCAATCAATTTATTTTCATGTGTGTTATCGGGAAATATTTAAAATGGTTAAATAATTAGCGTGGTTATTGATGAGGTGGTGATTGTTAGTATCAAATAAAATAACGTGCGTTATTTATTTTTATCTAACTTGCTGTAAATTAAGTGAATTCAATAAACTACAATTCAATTTTAATAAATCTTTGTGATCTGAGTTTTAATTTTCATGGGTTATGTCTGATTTTTATTGAGCTTTGTCACGTCCTCTCCATCTCTCCATTCAAGAAATAAATAATTACGATCTCGATCACTAAAGTGCAAGGTTGAAAAAAATAAAATCCAATTCCATAAAAAAGAAACATAATTTCAATTGAGGGATGGCAAATGCTTAAGAAAACTCTGGCCCTGGCTGTATTATCTAGTCTGTCTTTCGCTGCATCGGCGGTAACGGTGGATCTGCGTCATGAATATATTGATAGCGGCTCTAACGCTGACCGTGTGGCTGTTTCCCACCGCTTTGACAATGGTCTTGGTTTTGGTGTGGAAGCGAAGTGGAAAACGGGCGGTGATACCGATAAACAGGACCGTCCATTTAACGAAATGGTTGGCAACGGCCATGAAGAGTCCATCAACTGGCGTTGGAAAGCGACGGATAATTTTGCTCTGAACCCAGGCTTTAATATCGAAAGTAAAGACAGCTTTTCTATCTACAAACCTTATCTACATGCGCAATACAGCTTTGATAATGGTTTCTATGTTGCGGCTCGTTATCGTTATGAATATACCCGTGTACCCGCGACCTCCAGCAATGGCGGCGGCGTCGATGATAAAGTGAATAAAGTGGACACTTGGGTAGGTTGGGCAATGGGCGACTGGCGTGCCGAGCTGAACTATGTTTATGCGCGCAGTACCGAGGCTGACTCAAAACATAAGAGCCTGTACCGCAATAATAACAAACCGTACAGCAACGAATATAACGCGAAGCTGGCTTATAAATGGGATAAAAACTGGTCCCCATATTTTGAAGTGGGCAACGTAGGGGTGAAATCTACCGATGAGCGTCAAACGCGTCTGCGTGTCGGTGTTGCGTATACCTTCTAAATAAAGCCGGACTTTCATCCGTTTTCCCCCCGGAGCATTTAGCCGGGGGTTTTTATTTGTCTGTGATTCCCGTTTTTATCTTTCCCTTAGGTTTATTAGATGTGCCTAATCTTGATGACCTCATGCTCTAAACGTCAGGCAAAAAAAAGTCCCCCCAGAGGAGGGACAAGGCCAGTTACAGAAACACAAAACTCAGAATTAATTATGCTTGCATCAGCGTGCGTTTAGTCGGCAGTTTGGCAATATACAGCGCGGGTTTACCGTCTTTGTCAGAGCTAAACAGCACCGCGCTATCGTCTGGGGTAAAGGACGGATGCGGATGGGTAACCTGACGGCTGTTTTGCACCGTTGCCCATGAGGTGTCATGGCGAGCAACGCGGAAGTACGCCTGTTTTGCAACGTCAAATGCATACAGATAAGGGTCGTTATCGATGGTGTAACCGCTGGTGTCTTTCACATCAACCGGCGTGCCGGAGCCATCACCGACCAGCATCGTGCCATCGAAGTTGCTCATCAGGTGAGAACAGGCAGGCATTTGCATCAGCGCTTCATTAACGTTGGTGTCCGGGTTGAAGCGGTAAATGGTGCGGCCCTGTTTGCCTTTCAGATAAGAGACATACACCAGCGCCGAGCCATTCGGAACCCAGAATTCGTGAGTACAGCTTTCGCCTTGCGCATGTTCTTTCACTTTGCGCACGTTGCTGCCGTCTTCATTGACCAACCACATCCGAGCATCCACCAGATCGTGCGGGCCTTCGTGGCAGAAAGCCACCGTGTTGTCGTCAAACGGACGATAGATAGGGTGGCCGAGCCAGTTTTTCTCCTGGTGGATCACCGCGCTTTCGCCGGTTTGCAGGTCAACGCGCAGCAGGCGGCAGTGCGGGCCTTTGTGGAAGAAATCGTGGAATAGCTGCCAGTTGTTTAACGGTGTCCAATCACTTTTGGCAATTTCGATACCGACCAGCTTGGTGCAATCGCTGTTGGAAACCCAGGTTCCGTAGCCAACCCATTCGTCTGGCACACGGTAAACTTCACGCTCGGCCAACGTTTTCAGGTTCACTTCCAGCAGGGTACGATCGTTTTTGACGTAATAGAGAGATTGATCATCAGGAGACAGGAAACCACCAAAGGTGTTATCGCCTGCGCCTTCCGTCAACTGCACGGCTTCGGCGTTGGCAACGTCCAGTAAATAGTAGTTCCAGTGGCCGTCGAATTCACCCGCAAACAACAGATGGCTGCCGTCGTTAAAGAAACACTTCTGATAGAAGTAGTTACGATGACAAGTGACTTCCGGTGGAGTCAAGCGGGTAACTTCTGCGCCAGTGTCTGGGTCGCGGCTGACCTCATAATTCAATTTTACCCGCATACCTTTAGCCATGATGCTCTCCTTTTACACATGCAGCCGCAGGGTTTCTAAACCTCGGCGGCCGGTTTTGGTATTATTCTAAAAACCGGGTGTTAATTTATCAAAACAGCGTTTCATTTTTTGTGATGCCGGACGCACTTTATACGAAAAATCATCATTTCCGCTACTTTTTTGCGGCGCCTTCACAGGGGATGTCAAGCCAGTCTTTGTTTTTGCTACATCATTTACCCATTCCTGGTTATTTTTCAAAGAAACATGTAAACAAATGAATAATAGTGTTTTTTATTTTTTCTTCACGGTGTTTCATGATGTATTCGTGATCGAATTTGCATTTTTGATATTAATTCACAGAAAAAATGAAAC
>JBOFJM010000344.1:0-2148 GCA_051656825.1 Kluyvera sp. | reverse complement strand
CTCAACGGTGATTGACCGACATGGTACCTGGTGTACGCAATGGGATTACGTTGCTGACCGCTTTGGCGATGCCGACCTGCTGCCATTTACCATCTCCGATATGGATTTTGCCACTGCGCCGTGTATTCTCGACGCGCTGACGAAACGTTTGTCACACGGCGTTTTTGGCTACAGCCGCTGGAAAAACGACGAGTTTCTGCCTGCCATCGCCCATTGGTATCAGCGCCGTTTTCAGGCGAACATCGACACCAACAGCCTGGTGTATGGCCCCTCGGTGATTTACATGGTCGCCGAAATGATTCGCCAGTGGTCTGCGCCCGGCGACGGCGTTGTGGTGCATACCCCCGCTTACGATGCTTTCTACAAAACGATTGAAGGCAACCAACGCAAAATTGTGGGCGTCGCATTAGAGCAGCAGGACGGCCAGTGGTTCTGCGATATGGCGAAGCTTGAAGCCGCGCTCGCGCAGCCGCAAAACAGCGTATTACTGCTGTGCAGCCCACAAAACCCGACCGGCAAAGTCTGGACTCGCGAAGAGTTAGACACCATGGCTGCGCTGTGTAAAAAGCACAACGTGCGGGTTATCAGCGATGAAATTCATATGGATATGACCTGGGAAGGTCATTCGCATATTCCGTGGAGCGAAGTCGCACAAGGCCCCTGGGCGCTGTTCACCTCTGGTTCAAAGAGCTTCAATATTCCGGCGTTTACCGGGGCATACGGTTTGATTGCCGATGAGCCATCACGCGACGCGTATCTGAATGCGCTGAAAGGCCGCGATGGTCTTTCTTCGCCCTCGGTTCCGGCGTTAGTCGCGCATATTGCCGCCTATCAGCACGGCGAACCGTGGTTAGATGCCCTGCGTGATTATTTGCAGGACAACATGCGTTACATTCAACAAACGTTGAATGCGGCCTTCCCGGAGCTAAACTGGCAGATGCCACAGGCCACCTATCTGGCGTGGATTGACCTGCGCCCGTTACAAATTGACGACCACCAACTGCAAGACGTGCTGATTAAACAGCAGAAAGTGGCGATTATGCCGGGCTATACCTATGGCGAAGAAGGCAACGGCTTTATTCGTCTTAACGCTGGCTGCCCGCGCGTTAAGCTGGAGCAAGGCGTTGAGCGGTTAATCGCCGCCATTCGTACGCTACGTTAATCATCAGGGCGTGGCGCTTATGGCACTACGCCCTGCTTATCGCAACAAAAATACCGTTCTATCTGGCAAAATGAGCCCATCTCAGCGCTTTTAACCGCTGACTCTGCTGATGTATAATAGTGTGCACTTTAACTAAAAAAAGAGTGCGACCATGATTGATACCAACCTGCCGTTAACCGATGTTCACCGTCACCTTGACGGGAATATTCGTGCCCAAACCATCCTTGACCTTGGTCGCCAGTACAATCTTCCACTTCCAGCCTCTACGCTCGAAACGCTTCTGCCGCATGTGCAGGTCACCAGCAATGAGCCTGACCTGGTGAGTTTCCTGAGCAAGCTCGACTGGGGGGTAAAAGTGCTGGCCTCGCTGGAGGCTTGCCGTCGCGTTGCTTATGAAAACATTGAAGATGCCGCGCGCAACGGCCTGCACTATGTCGAACTGCGTTTTTCGCCGCGCTACATGGCGATGACTCATCAGTTGCCGGTAGCTGGGGTCGTTGAAGCTATCATTGCGGGCGTAAAAGAAGGCTGCAAAGACTTTAACGTTGAAGCACGCTTGATTGGCATCATGAGCCGTACTTTCGGTGAGGCCGCCTGTGAAGAAGAACTCAATGCCCTGCTGGCGCACCGCGACGGCATTACCGCCCTCGATTTAGCCGGTGACGAACTGGGCTTCCCAGGCCATCTGTTCCTTAACCATTTTACCCGCGCCCGCGATGCTGGTTGGCGCATTACCGTTCACGCCGGTGAAGCCGCTGGCCCAGAAAGCATCTGGCAAGCCATTCGTGACCTGGGCGCAGAGCGTATCGGCCACGGGGTGAAAGCCGTTCAGGATCCCGCGCTGATGGATTTCCTCGCCGAGAAACGTATTGGCATTGAATCCTGCCTGACGTCTAACATTCAAACCAGCACCGTGCCATCTTTAGCGCAGCACCCGTTGAAAACCTTCCTGGAGCATGGCGTTCTGGCGAGCCTGAATACCGATG
>JBOFJM010000343.1:0-4064 GCA_051656825.1 Kluyvera sp. | reverse complement strand
CGGAGCGTAACCGTCAGTCGCTGATGGCGTCGGTCTACGTGTTCGCCATCATGATGGTGGCCTATTACGCCGGTCAGGTTGTGATGAACACATTTGGTATATCAATACCAGGCCTGCGTATTGCCGGGGGATTAATTGTCGCCTTTATCGGTTTTCGGATGCTGTTCCCGCAGCAAAAGGCGCATGAATCGCCAGAAGCGCAAAGCAAATCGGAAGAACTACAGGATGAACCTTCGGCCAATATTGCCTTTGTGCCTTTGGCGATGCCGAGTACGGCAGGGCCGGGAACCATTGCGATGATCATCAGTTCTGCCTCGACGGTGAAGCACGGGGCGGATTTCCCGGAGTGGGTTATCATGGTCGCGCCACCGCTGATTTTTGCGCTGGTGGGGGTGATTTTGTGGGCCTGCTTACGCAGCTCTGGGGCGATTATGCGTCTGGTCGGGAAAGGGGGCATTGAAGCCATCTCCCGCCTGATGGGCTTCCTGCTGGTTTGTATGGGGGTTCAGTTTATTATTAACGGCGTGCTGGAAATTATTTCAACCTACCACGCGTAATCTATTTCCGGCATCGTGAAGGCGGCGATGCCGGAGTCATCCTTAGTGCGGGTGAGCCTGTTCTTCCAGCGATGCCGCAGGCCAGTGGCGGAAAATAACCACCGACCAGATCAACGCTGCAACGGCAGGAATGGCCCCCACATAGCCGATAGAAGACATCGACAAGTGAGTGCTGATTTGGCTGCCTAACAACGCTCCCGCGCCAATTCCAATGTTAAATATTCCGGAGAACAGCGACATCGCAACGTCGGTGGCATCCGGTGCCAGCGCCAGCACTTTCACCTGCATCCCCAGGCCAATGACCATAATGGCAATTCCCCAGAAAATACTGAGCACCGCCAGATGCGTGGCATCGTGCGCGGCGGGTAGCAGTAGCAGCAGACAAATCAGCAACAGACCAATAGCACTGCTGATAAGCCCGGACGCATGAAGATTGCCCAGCTTACCGAAGATAACGCTACCGATAATCCCCGCACCGCCGAGGATCAGCAGCAGCATGGTGGCAAAATTGCCGCTTAATCCGGCAACGGTTTGCACGAAAGGCTCAATATAGCTATAGGCGGTGTAATGGGCGGTAACCACGATAACCGTCAGCAGATAAATGCTCACCAGCGCAGGGCGGCGGAACAGCACCGGCAGGCTTTTCAGCGAACCAGAATGTTCACTCGGCAGACGCGGCAGCAGTTTCACCAGTGCCAGCAGCGTAATCAGTGCGCCGACGCCAATGGCAAAGAAGGTGGAGCGCCAGCCGAAATATTGCCCCACGATACGGCCAATCGGAATACCAAAGACCATCGCCAGCGCCGTACCGGTCGCAATCAGGCTTAAGGCCTGCGCGCGTTTACCAGCAGGCGCCATGCGGATGGCCAGTGAGGCGGTGATCGACCAGAACACCGCGTGGGCGAAGGCAATCCCGATACGGCTGATAACCAGCACGGTAAAGTCCCAGGCTAAAAACGACAGCACATGGCTGGTAATAAACACCACAAACAGCCCAATCAGCAGCTTGCGGCGTTCCATTTGGCTGGTGAGCAGCATAAATGGCAGCGACATCAGCGCCACCACCCAGGCGTAGATGGTCAGCATGATGCCGACTTCAGCCGTTTGCATACCGAAGCTGTCTGCGATGTCGGACAGCAGGCCGACCGGAGCAAACTCAGTGGTGTTAAAGATAAAAGCCGCGATAGCCAGCGTGACTACCCGAAGCCACGCGATCCGCCGAGAGACCGTGTTAGTTGTCATAGAAATGCACCGGAGGCGTTAAATAAAAGAAGAGATGAACGATCTTAAAGCGAATATTGCGGGGAATACAATCGTTTTGTGACTGGCCTCTCGTTTTGTTTTTACGTGACGTTGTCACTTTTTATTATACAGAGGAGTACGCAAAGAGACTTGTTGATGTTAATAAACTGTGTCAAGTTGCTATAACAACATACCTATGGTGGGGAAAAGCATGTACGAGATTGATTTCTATATGGTTGATGCCTTCAGCGACCGTCCTTTTGCCGGAAATGCGGCGGCGGTCTGCCTGCTGAACGACTGGCTGGCAGACGACATTCTGCTAAAGATGGCTCAGCAGCATAATCAATCGGAAACCGCCTTTATTGTGAAACAGCAAAGTGGTTTTGCGCTGCGTTGGTTTACCACCTGTCATGAAGTTAATTTGTGCGGTCATGCCACGCTCGCCAGTGCCCACGTCGTATTTAACCATCTAGCTTACCCGGATGAACGGGTGCATTTTGATACGCTTTCGGGTCGTCTGACGGTTGCGCGCAGCGGTGAATGGTTAACGCTGGATTTCCCCGTCGGCGTGACGCAAGAGGCTACGCCACCGGCGCAAATGCTGCGTGCGTTGGGAATTGACCATTATCTTCATGCCCGCAAAGGGCGCGCGTGGGTGATTGAGCTGGAAACCCGCCAGCAGGTAGAGGCGTTAACGCCGGATATCGGCGCGATGATCCCCGATGAACATAAAGTGTCGGTGACGGCGGCAGGTGACGGTGAATATGATTTTGTCAGCCGCTTTTTCTCGCCGGGTGAAGCGGTGTGGGAAGACCCCGTCACTGGATCAGCACACACGATGCTGATCCCTTACTGGGGCGCGAAACTGGGCAAAAAGCAGATGCTGGCGCGCCAGGTCTCCGCGCGTGGCGGTGATATCCGCTGTGAATGGCAAGACGACCGGGTGCTGATGAGCGGCGTGGCGAGAACCTATTTGCAGGGGAAAATTGCCGGTTACTCAGCCTGATTAACCGGCGTTGTTCACGCCATCAATAATCTTATGACGCGGCAGGCTCATCCAACAGGGCAATAAAAGCCTCTAACTGGCGGCTCATCGCCCCGCGTCGCCACACAAGCCAGGTGGTTAGCCAACGCCATTTTTCGGCCAGCGGCCACGCCGAAACCTGATGATGCCCGGGCATACTCTCCAGCATACTGCGCGGCATAAGCGCCAGTCCGGCTCCGGCAATCACACAGGCCAGCATCCCGTGGTAAGACTCCATTTCGTGGATGCGCCCTGGGGTGGCGTGGTCGGCATGGAACCAGCTTTCAAAATGGCGGCGATAAGAGCAATTTGCGCGAAACGCGTAAATGCTCGCGCCGTTGACCTCGCTGGCGCGCGTAATAGGCGGGTGGCCGTGGGCGGCGACAATCATCATCTCCTCGGGATACACCGGCATACCGTCCAGCCCCGGATGGATCAGCGGGCCGTCAATAAACGCCGCGCTCAGCGTACCTTCCAGCACACCGTCGGTCATCGTCCCAGAAGGGCCGGTGGCTAAATCGAATTGAATGCGCGGGTAGCGTTGGTTATAGCGCGCCAGCGTTTCTGGAATGCGCACGGCGGCGGTGCTTTCCAGCGAGCCTAATGAAAACAACCCCTGGGGTTCATCTCCGGCAACCACCATCCGCGCTTCATCGACCAGCGCTAAAATTTGTTGGCTGTAGCGTAAAAAACTGTGCCCTGCGGGTGACAGGCGCAAGCGTTGGTTCTCGCGGATAAACAACTCAACGCCGAGATCGGACTCTAGCTGGCGAATGCGCGTGGTCAGGTTTGACGGCACACGATGCACCTTTCGCGCGGCCTGCGTGATACTGCCGGTCTGCGCGACGGCATTGAACATTTCCAACTGGGTTAAATCCATGATGTTCTCGCATTGTGAATGGTTCGGTTAATATTATTCAATTTTCATAAATGGCAGAATAGGCGAGGATGTCATCATCGCGCAATGTACAGAAGAGAGAAAAAAGATGAATTCACCCGCAACTCATGCCATCTCCATTAACCCAACTAACGGCGAAGTCATCTCTTCGCTGCCGTGGGCGACAACGGCTGAAGTCGATATCACCCTCACTCTGGCAGATACCGGTTTTCGCCTGTGGCGTAAAACGCCGGTCGCCCAGCGCGCAGATGCGCTGCGGGCTATCGGGCGCGTATTGCGCGAGCGTGGCGAGGAGATGGCGCAATGCATTACCCGTGAAATGGGTAAACCGATTAATCAGGCG